>JAJDDR010000372.1 GCA_029260255.1 Phycisphaerae bacterium | reverse complement strand
CTACCCTCTCGATTGACGGGACTCAACCCTCTCCGGTGTGCGGAACGCTCCGCTACGCGCGGCGGCATCTGTTGCGAGCCGCGGACTTCAGTCCGCGCGGACGTCCGCGCGGGATGAATCCCGCGGCTCGGAATCGGGTGTCCACGGCGCGGTTTGATTCGGTTTCACATCTCGCGGGGGTCGATATAATGGGCGGCATGGACGGGATCTCGCGGATCATTCCCAGGAGCGTGAGCGTCTGGTCGGTTGTCGGCACGGTGCTCCTGCTGTCGTCGCTGCCGCCGGCACGGGCAGCGAGTCGGCAGGGCGACCTGCAGTTGGAGGCGGGTCGGACCGGGGCGCCGTGTGTGGCCGCGATGGCGAGCGAGGCTCCGGCGCTTTCCGCCCCTCCGGCGGGCGCGGGGAGTTTTCGGCCGACGCATTTTTCCGTCGCGTCGGTGATCGTGGCCGTCGAGCGCATTCGTGTCGTGACCCTCTCGCGGATCGGCGGGCTCTACGGTCCTTAGATTTGCCGTCACGCGGCGAATCGGTTTCCTCTAACTCACGACAATACCGCCTTTGAGACGAAAGGACGTACCCCATGACCGTTCAGCAGACGGTTTCAAAATACATCGAGAAGGTATTCGGGTCGCGCAACGCGCGCCTGCTCAAGAAACTCTCGCGCGTGGCAGACGGCGTCGAGGGACTGGAAGAGGCGATGCACGCGCTGTCGGACGAAGCGCTCCGCGGCAAGACGGACGAACTCAAACAGCGCGTCAAGGACGGCGCGCCGCCGGATGAGGTTTTCCCCGAGGCGTTCGCCGTGCTGCGCGAGGCGTCTCGTCGGGCGCAGGCGCATCGCCACTTCCACTGCCAATTGGTCGGCGGCAAGGTGCTGTACGACGGCACCGTCGCGGAGATGAAAACGGGCGAGGGCAAGACGATCGTCTGCCACCTGGCGGCGTACATGCGTGTGCTGCGCGATCACAAGGTACACATCGTCACGGTGAACGATTACCTCGTCCGGCGTGACGCCGAATTCGCAATGCCGGTGTTCGAGATGCTCGGTGTCACGGTGGGGTACATTCAATCGCAGTTGGATCCGAGCGGTCGCGAGGGCGTTCGGAAGCAAGCCTACGCCTGCAACATCACGTACGGCACGGCCAGCGAGTTCGGGTTCGACTATCTGCGCGACAACATGAAGATCCGCTTCGAAGACCAGGTGCAGGGCCGCCTGAACTTCGCCATCATCGACGAAGTGGATTCCATTCTTATCGATGAGGCGCGAACGCCGCTGATCATCTCGGGACCCGCCCACGATGACGTCGACCGGTACAAGTGGGCGGACGGCATCGCGCGTTTCCTGGTCCGCAAGCAGACGGAGTTCGACAACGCGACGGCCAAGCACGTGGCGGGGTGGAACAACAAAGTCCCGGATGACTACGCCGTCAACCCCAAGGCGGAGGGCGCGTTCGCACGGTTCAAGGTCGACCCCAGCATGCTCACGGAGGATGAAGCGGAGTCCATCGGACATCGGCAGGCGTACGTCGTGCAGCGCGATCGCAAGAACGTCGGTTTGACGCACGAGGGCATCGCGCTGGCGCAGGAGGAAGCGGGCATCGGCAGCTTCTACGTCGGCGCCAACATGGACAAGCCCCATCTTGTCGAGCAGGCGGTGCGGGCACACGTGGTGTACGACCGGGACAAGGACTACGTCGTTCAGGGTCAGGAGGTGGTCATCGTCGACGAGAACACCGGTCGCCTGATGATTGGGCGGCAGTGGTCCGACGGGCTCCATCAGGCGGTCGAGGCCAAGGAAGGCGTGACGGTCAAGCAGGAAACACAGACGCTGGCGACGATCACCATTCAGAATTTCTTCAAGCTCTACGACGACACCTCGGGCATGACGGGCACGGCCGCAACGGAGGCGGACGAGTTTCTGAAGATCTACAAGCTCGACGTCGTCGAGATCCCGACGAACCGACCGGTGAATCGCGTCGATAACAACGACAAGATGTACCGCAGCACGGAGCACAAGTACCAGGCGATTGTCGACGAGATTCACGAGGTGCGGCGCCGCGGTCGCCCGCGCGACCCGTTTCTGCTGGCCGACGTGTTGCAAGCGCTCAGGTCGATCGCGGAGAAGCGCGGGGCGGACGTATCCAAGATCAACGAGGCCATCCGCCAGTTCAACAACGCCGAAGAAGGCGATCAGAAGGTGATCAACTTCATGCTGGAGACGTACGACGAGGCGATGGGCGACTTGGCCACCGGCAAGCCCATTCTCGTCGGCACCACGAGCGTGGAGAACTCCGAGAAGCTCTCGGCGCTGCTCGAGCGAACCTACGGGATCGAGCACGAGGTGCTCAACGCCAAGAACCACGCGCGCGAAGCGGACATCGTCATCAAGGCGGGTCACCGGTCCGTCCCGACGCGCGGGGCGGACAAGATCCCTCTGGGCAACGTCACCATCGCGACCAACATGGCCGGTCGCGGCACGGACATCAAGCTGGAAGAGGGCGTTGTCTACCCGAAGTGCAAGATCCACGATGAAGAGTCCGCCAGCACGCTCTATCCGATAAACGCGACCAAGTGCTGCATTCACTGCGCGGAGTACGATCCCGAGACGAATTGTGCCCACTGCTACAAGCCGAAACTCGATTCGCGATTCCCCGCGATGGGTCGCAAGGTGTGCGTTATCAATCCACCGTGCGGTCTGCACATCATCGGGACGGAGCGGCACGAGGCGCGGCGCATTGACAACCAGCTTCGCGGGCGGTCCGGACGGCAGGGCGACCCGGGGTCCAGCCGGTTCTTCCTGTCGCTCGAAGACGATCTGCTCAAGATGTTCATGCCGGATTGGATGCTCAAGATGATGGAGAAGCTGGGCTTCTCGGAGGGAACGAGCCTGGAGGACAAGCGGCTGTCCAAGGGCATCGAGCGTGCCCAGCGAAAGGTCGAGGAGCGGAACTTCTCGTCGCGAAAGCACCTGCTGGAGTGGGACGAGCCGATGGACTTTCAGCGCAAGGAGTTCTACTCGGCGCGGCAGCGCATTCTCGAAGTGCGCGACCCGGAGGAGATCATCTTCGGTACGATCGACGATTCGATCACCGAGCGCGTGGCGGATTTCCTGGCGGAGGACTACCGGCAACGCTGTCTCGCCGAGTGGTGCCGATCGAAGCTCGATCTGCTGGTCGATCCCAAGATGATCGACGTCGACGATCTTGATGAGACACAGGCCAACGTGCGTAATCACGCCAAGCACGAGTCGCGCGAGTCCGTGCATACATCGCTCATCGAGTACATCGACCCCGACAGCGAGCCTTCCGAGTGGGACGTGAGCGGTCTGGTGCAATGGGCACAGCGGAACTACAAGTTTTCGTACACGCAAAACCAGTTGCGCAAGATGGGCCCGAGCGAGATCGAGGACGCGCTCTGCGAGGCGGCCGAGCACCACTACGATCAGATTGACCTCGGCGGCATGACCCTCTTTTTGGACGACTCCTACGGCCGGGCGCGGCTTCGTGAATGGGCCCGGCAGAAGTTCGACGTCAAACTCGACGAGCAGGAGTTGGAGGACAAGTCCCAGGCGGACGTCGAAGCGCTGCTGAGAGAGCGCGTCCGAGAAGCGTACCGCCGGCGCGAGATCGCGTACCCGGTCGAGCAGTGCATCGCTTTCGCGTTCGGGCAAGCCGACAGTGACAACGCCCAAGCCTGCGAACAGGTTTGCCGATGGGCCAACGGCAAGTACAGGGCGGACTGGAAGGTCGATCAGATCCAGGGCAGGCCGGTCGAGCAGATCGCCAATCAACTCCTCGGTTTGCAGGAGGACTGGCTCATCAACGGCAAACTGGGCAGCGAGATCGACGACGCGCTGTCCAAGCACGATGGCGACGATCTCCGGCGCTGGGCAAAGTCACGGTTCGGTCCCGCGTTCAACGAGAAACGCTATCTGGAATCCCCCGACGGGCCGCGCGAGGCGCTGCACGAGATGGGACGCCGCATGCTGCGGTACGAGCTCACCGTGCTGGAGTGCGCCATTCTGTTGCGCATCTACGACCAGTCGTGGAAGGACCACCTGCTGGAGATGGATCGACTCAAGCACGCCATCATGCAGAGACCGATGGGCGGAGATCAAACGCACCCGCAGAGCCAGTACGCCATCGAAGGGCGCGAGTTCTTCGATCAGATGTGGACGCTGATCCGCACGCGCGTCACGGACATCATCTTCAAACTGCGCCCCAGCGCCGGTCCCACACAGGCGAGCGCGTCGGCGCAGCGAGCCATGCAGATGAGCCACGCAGACGCAACAAACGCGGGATTCGCCGGAGCGGAAACCGATCGCGACGCGGCCATGCAAGCCCAGGGTGCCGAGAGGAAGGTGGAGACCATTCGACGCGACCAACCGAGAGTCAAGCGCAACGACCCCTGCCCGTGCGGCAGCGGCAAGAAGTACAAGCAATGTCACGGCCGCCAGGGGTGAGCGCGCTACGTTGACTGCGAACGACCGTCGGAAGCGCGTCGCACGTTGTCAATGAACGGACGTAGTGTTTCGATCAGGCTTGACTCGGGCAGGCGCGTGAAGCGCATGATCTCTCGCTCGATCCGCTCGGACGTACCGGTGTGGACGATGCGCGGCAGCAGCGTGGCCATCTGCTCGGCCGGGTGCAGCAGTGACTCGTACACCGGAACCTCATCGCCGCCGGGGTCGCCGGTCTCCTCAAAGGGGTACGTGACCTTCAAGGCATCCGTATCGTAGATAAATCGGCCCATCGGCCCGAGGTGCAAGGTGATCGCGTCGGCGGTCGCGACGATAAGAAGTTGGCCAGGCCAAACGCCCAGCAGGATCCACCGCGAACCGCTCACCGCAAGCGCCAGCCCGGCGAGAAACACCGGCACCATGGCGGTCGCCAGGCAGTACTCCGTGAGACGGTTGGAGACCCCGGTCGGCGTGAAGTTAAGATCCATTACAATATAGACGGCGATGAGTACTGCAAAAACGCCCGGACCCAGCCGAACCAGCCCGCGCTCCACCGCACGGCTGCGTGAAACGGGGATTTCGACCGTCTGACAGCGTTCCGGCGGCTTTTTCGCGGCGTTCACCATCCGAACATCGCCCTGACCCAGTCCGGTGTTTCGGAGAAATGGTGGGCCACGCGACCCGATTCACACACTTGCTACTCCCATGGGCGCGACAGCAGGTTGACTTATCGGCAGACGGTTGCCTACCATCGACCGTCACCATCGCGCACGTATCGGGGTGGTTTTCGGAACCGTCGGCACAAACCTACCGGATGGGCTCATGACTTGCCAGTTGGAAGCGTGCACATCGCCGTTTGGCGATGCGGAACGCGGCTCGGAACTCACTCGAGAAGCGGGACGGTACCTCCGCAGCGATGACGAGCCGGGGCTCCGCCGCTATCTCCGCCGATCGTGGTCCGTGGGACAGTTGGCCGAGTTGCTTCACGGTGGCGATTCCGTCGCGAGTTGGGTGGCCGCCTACTGCCTGGGCACCGTCGGCGGCGCCGTGTCGGTCATGCCGCTGGCGCGCGCACTGCACCACGACGACCCCGCGATCGTGTCCGCCGCCGAGGACGGGCTGTGGCGAATCTGGTTCGATGAGGCCGGCGTCTCCGGTCGGCGACAGCTCCAGCGGGCGGCCGACCAGATCGATCAGAGTCGATATAGTGCCGCACACGCCATTCTCGAAGATATCATCGCGCGTCACCCGACGTTCGCTGAGGCCTACAACCAACGGAGCCTTCTGCACTACCTCGAGGATGACTTCCTCGGCGCCATCGCAGACTGCAAGCGTACCCTGAAGTTCAACCGCTGCCACTTCGGCGCCCACGCAGGGCTCGGGCACGCGTATGCGCACTTGGGGCACTACCACGAAGCCCTCGCGTGTTACAAGAGCGCTCTCGATATCCACCCGCGCATGGAAGGGCTCCGGCAGTCCATGCGGCGGATTCAAGAGCACGCCGCGTACGTGGCGTAAGGGAAGCGCATCGGCGTCATGTCAGGCGGCTTCAACGCGAACGGTGATCGTGACCGCGTCATGTCGAACAGGGATTTCGGTGTTCGGCTCGGCACAGCCGACGGAGGACGCCAGGCGCATGGCACTCTCGGCGGCCAGGGACCGGCCCACCTCATACGCGATGGAGTCGTCACTGTCATCGAACTGAGTTTCCCGCGGTGACCAGTCGGTGATGACAACGCCGCCCGACCACGCGTCGTCCACGCGGCGCAGTACGTAGAGGCACGCACCCTCGGACCAGATACCGGAATTGTCCGCACCGCGTTGTGTGCCCCCCAGTCCCCGGACGAGATCCTCCGACAGAACTTCGAACCCGCCGGCGACGGCGATGTCGGCCGCCCCGTCTGCGAGCAAAGCACACGCCTTGGCAACGGCGCAGAGACCGGACGAGGCACCGGCGGCGATCGTCAGGTTCGGACCCTGGATCGTGAACGCGCGCGACATCGCGCCGGCCACGTAGTTACCCACCGTTTGGGGAAAGTGAATCGGACTGACGAATCGAGGCGACTGATCGCGAACCTCCGCCGCGAACTCGATCATGCCGAGTTGACCGGCGAACGCGCTCCCCAGCACCAGCGCGATGCGCTCCGCGGGGAACTCACCGAGCGAAGCCGATGCGTCCTCACACGCGCAGGTGAGCGCCGACGCCGTAATCCAGCACGCGCGATCCCGTTTCAATTCGGCGGCAAGGTCTGCGGAGCGCTCCATGAACGCGTCCGGCACCGACCAGTACGGCGCATCCGCGGGGCACCGCGCGGCCGACGCCCCACCCAGGACATCGACGCCCGTACCGACCGCAAACGGTGTCACCATGCCGCATCCGTCAACACTGATTCCGCCAGCCATGTCCGTGCGACCTTTCGTCTGCGAAGAAGAGGAAACCACATCCGAATCTAACGCCGAACGGCCGCCAAGGGCAACCGGCGGGGCAACTCGGGCGGCATGGCCACGCTTGCGTGGCCATGGGCTTGGAAGCCGTCGCCTCATGCCCACGCAAGCGTGGGCATGCCACCCAAGAAAGAACGTACCCTCCTTGACATGGCCATAAACACCGTCCAAATAAATGTTTATGTCGAGTCGTCGAATGCAGCAGAGCAAGGCGGCCGGGTTTTCTCGCGGTTTTTTGTACAAGGCCTATTGACAAAATGGTACTCGCGGTGGATATTAGGCGTGTTCCTTGAGCCACCTCCTCCGGCAAGAGGAACCGTTCACAAGGCACCCTGGGAGAGAGAGATCTCGCAGGGTGTTTTTTTGCGCGCGTGGGCACCTGTGGGAGGCGCTAGTGCTCCGTCAGCGTCGCGTTGAAGAGTTGAATCTGGCATTCTTGTCGTTCGGTGGATGGTCCGCCGAGGCAAGGAGGCCTGAGATGAACAAGAAGTACGTGGTGACGTTGACCGACGAGGAGCGTCGGTCGTTGCGGGCGTGGGTGTCGTCAGGGAAGGGAGCGGCTCGGAAGCTGACCCACGCACGGATTCTGCTCCAAGCCGATCGTGCCGAAGGCGGCGTGGGATGGACCGACGATAGGATTGGCGAAGGGTTACGCGTTGCGTTGTCGACGGTGGAGCGGACTCGGAAACGGTTCGTCGAGGAGGGTCTTGAAGCGGCTTTGGTTCCGCGCAAGTCCTGTCGAGCCTACCGACGGAAGCTCGATGGAGACGATGAAGCCCGTTTGATTGCATTGGCGTGCGGTGACCCTCCGACGGGACGGAGGCGTTGGACGTTGCGGTTGTTGGCTGACGAGATGGTGGCGTTGGAATATATGGACTCGCTGTCGCACGAGACGGTGCGTGGCGTTCTAAAAAAACGAACTCGAGCCTTGGCTGAAGAAGCGATGGTGTATTCCGCCCAAGGGAAACGCGGAGTTCGTCTGGAAGATGGAAGACGTGTTGAACGTGTACAAGCGCCGCTACGATCCGAAGCGTCCGCAAGTCTGCCTGGACGAGACGAGCAAGCAGTTGATCGGCGACCCATGTCGTACAGACCGTGCGGGAACACGGCCCCGCTGGCGGCACTGGGGAAGTCGTGGTCGAACACCTCGAGGGCCTTCTGGGTGTACAACTTGCCATCGCGGTAGAAGTTGCCCCGCAATTCCTTCTTTTTCGCGTCCATACTCACGACCGGCTGGCCCGCCTCCAGGTACGCCTGCTCGAGTCGGGCGATGTTCTCAAATTGAGCGTTGCGATCGGGATGCCGAGGCCCCATCGCCTTGACCTTTTGAGCCTTGCGTTTCACGTACCCGTGCCGCTTGAGCAACTGCTTGACCACGCCCTGGCCGACGGGCGTCCCGCGCTCCGCCAGCCGCTGGGAAATCTCACGCCGCGTCAGGTCGGTCCACTTGACGCCTTCCCGCATCGGGTCGCCGGCAGTGTGGTCCTGTAGCACGTCCAGGAAGTTCGGCTCCAGTCGCGGGCAGATGTCGATTAGCCGCCGGCGTCCACCCCTTTTTTTCGAACCCGGCCCGCGGCTAGATCCACCGGCTGCTCCAGTTCTTCGCGCCCCCGCTGGATGGTCTTGGGATCGCAGCCCAAGACCTGTGCCATGTATTCGACGCCGCCATGCCCGAGTTTGGCCGCCTCCACCGCCGCGTACCGTCGGCGATCCTTCTCCGACAGCGAATCGAAGAACCGCTTCATCGTCCGCTCAATCACCACACCGTAGGGTTGCATGCAGTCATCCTTGACTGAAACCTCACACGCCTCCGAGCCGTGACGAGACAAATAACACCTCCGCGGCGAAATCGGGAAGTTATTTCGCCCGCGTTCCTATGACCTGGACGGTGTCGTTGTAGTGGACGTCGAACTGGGATCGACCGCTGGCCCGGCGTGTGGCGGGCAGGTGTTTCTCGAGTGGGACACGAGCGCCCTCGCGTTGGTCGACCTCGTCACCGATCCGGACATTGAACTCGGGTGGAGCTTCGTACTCATCAGCAATGTCGACGCGGTCGCCGGTACCATTGACCTGGCGCTCGCGATGCCAATCGGCGTGCCCTGCAATTCCGACAACGGCGCTCGGGACGGCGGCACGATCGCGCGACTGACTTTCAGCGTGACGGCGCAAAGCGAACCGTTCGGTGTGCGGTTTCGCAACGCAAGCTTCCCGACGTCGGTCGGCGGACCCGGCGGGAGCATCCCCGTGCGTGGATGCAACGGGGGAGGGATGCCGTCGGACACCGATCGCATGAGTACGGAGTTGGCCTGCGACGGATTGCCGGGCGATGCCGATTCCGACGGTGACGTCGATGTGTACGATTTCGTGGCGTTTTCCCAGTGCGTTTCCGGTCCCGGGGGAGGCGTGGCGGCCGACTGCATGCCGTTTGATTTCGATGCGGACGGGGACGTTGATTGGTCCGACGCCGCAGCCTTTCAGTTGGCGGTGCCCGGTACTTAGACGTCCATCGCAAGAGTGTGGCACCGGTTTTCAACCGGTGGGATCGTGGTCTCGCAAAACGGCGGGGACCGCGGTGGCGAACCACGGCGTGTAGTGATCGGGGTTGGCGGTAAGGTCGGCCTGCAGTTCTTCACATCTTACCCAACGCAACTCATCGATTTCGTCCGGCTGCGGTTTCGCGAACCCGTCGAATTGCCCGACGAACACGTGGTCGAACTCCCGTTCGGTGAGGTCGGAGTTCGTGTCCTCCGCAACGTACATGAAAGTGTGGACCTCGGTGAGATGCGTATCGAACCCGATCTCTTCCAGCATCCGCCGGTGTGCCGCGTCTTCCACCTGCTCGCCCCGACGCGGGTGGCCACAGCACGCGTTCGTCCACAGGCCGCCAAAATGGTACTTGCGAGTCGACCGCTTCTGCAGCAGCATCCTCCCCCGCCCGTCGAATATGAAGACGGAAAACGCCCGGTGGAGTTGCCCGCCGTTGCGATGGGCTTGGATCTTCTCTTCGAAACCGATCGCGCGGTCCGTCTCGTCGACGAGAATGACTTCTTCCATGCAGTGACCTCCCCACAGATCCGGACCACGGCCGTTTCGCTGTCGAGTTGATACTACCGGAAATCTGCGTGCCGCACAGGTTGTGCGCCGTGCCAGCGACAACCGTCCCGGATGCCCGGGCTGAGTCGCGGTCAGGCACCCACCGCGGGTCGGCGTCGCGGGGAATCGACACCCACCTGGGCGGCGGCCAACTCCACGACACGCGCCAGGTCTCCGCCCGTGACACAGACGACTTCCTGCTTCGTCTTCTCCGAAGTGACGGACAACTGGAAACTGAAGGGTCATCTTCGCCTGCGGCCGCGTGCGGCATAGACGCTCTGTCAATCGTCAAGCGCGCCATTGCCGGACTGCCGCCGGCAACCGAATCGTGTGTACTCGGGGCTGCGCGAGTGCTCGATGCGCACGGGGCAAGGGAAATGTCTGTCAGTGGGAGAATGCTTCGAGAAGCGTCGGCGAAACGACCTCGCGCAGCTTGCCGATGGCGCGCTGCTCGATCTGGCGGATACGTTCCTTGGTTACGCCGAATTGCTTGCCGAGCGCTTCCAGTGTGGTGGAGGCGCCGTCGGGATCGAACAGACCGAAGTGGGCCTCGACAATGGTCCGCTCGCGGTCGGTCAACTCTTCCAGCCCCTCGCTGATCGCACTGCGGACCGAGGCAATATCGCTGGGCGAATGCTCGGCCTCGTGGACGTCGGCGGTTGAATCGAGAAACTCGTCCTGCCCCGTCACATAGCGGCGATTGCGGTAGTGCCGCTCGGGAACTGTCCGGGCATAGTTCTTCATCACGGACCACGACGCGTAAGTGCTGAACTTGTTGCCGCGCGCGAAGTCGAACTTGTCGACGGCACGCATCAGTGTCATGTTGCCGTCACTGATGATCTCGAAGAAACTGTCGTACGGGCCGACGTGCCGCTTGCCGATACTCACCACCAGGCGCAGATTGGACTGAATGATCTCGTTCTTCAGCGACTCGGCCTGCTGCCGGAACCGCTTGATCGATTCGAGCTGCGACGCCGTCACACCGAACACGTCCAATTCTTCGATCGCCCTCGCCACGCAAAAACGCACGTAGTTGTAACGCCGGAACAGGTCCGCCTCCTGCTCGCGCGTCAACAACGGCATGTCGTACAGGGCGCGCATGTAGGCCGGCAGCCCCTTGGGCGCACGAATCTTCTTCGCGCCCGCGTCAGGCTCCGGCCGCGGGACATCGACTATGAGTTCTTCGGCGTTCGGTGCGTGGAACAACTCGTGGTCGACGAACGCCCAGACCTCGTTCTTGAGTTGCCGCGCTTCCAACTCGCGCAGGACCGCTTCAATCGTCTCCGCGTCAGTGTCGAACGCCTCCGCGATCTGCGCCGCCGTCTCACCGTTCTGGCTGCAACGCCAGATGGCCAAGTGCCGCTGCCCTACGACGGGTTCGCCGTTTCGCGCAAACAACGCCTGCTCCGGATTCGCCTCGTCGTACTGCCGAAGCGTGTAACGAACCGTCTCGACGGCCCGGCCGGTTTCGGCGGAGACGGCGCGGGCGACGACGTGCAGTTTTTCCCGCTTGGCCGTGAGCATCTCGCGCGCCAGCTCGACAATCGTTTGCTTCTCCGCCCGGGTCAGAAGCTTGAACGACGCGCCGCGCTGCACCATGTCCCCGTTACGTTCGGTAAACCGCTTGACCGCCCGTGCCGAAAACAGGAGCCGCGACACACCGTCTCCACCCGTCGCGCGGATGCCGAGAAGCCCGCGATTGCGCCAGCGGCGAATCGTCTTGGTGCTCACCTCCAGGTGCGCCGACAGCGCCTCCAGCGTATGTTGCTGCCCCTTGAGCGAAGAAGCCGGAACGGCTGACTTCCGCGTGATATCCTCCGCCATCGTCGGTAGGTCGCCCAGCAATTGGGTTGTTGGGATGGCGGGCTTCTGATTCGGTTTCTGCGGCTGCGTGCCCGTGATGTGAAAACAAACCAAGTCGTACGGGTAGGACTTCTCCAGAACGACCAAGTCCAGCAATCGATCGATGCCCGCGAGCTGCTTGAGCCGCAGATGGCGCGGCGACCGCGCAAGCTGATGTGCAAGCGCTCCCAAGTCGTTGTTGAGATACTTCAGCATGCCGACGCTACCCCACTCTTCTCGGTCGCCCGCCAAACGCCCGTACGCAACATTCTAGGCCACCGGGAGCGATAAGGCCCGCATCTATCCCGTTTTCACCGCGGTGTCGCCGCTGGAGCCGACCCGTCGCACTTCCATCCCGGTCAACCCAGCACCAGCCGCTTCTGTTTCTCTTATCGCGTATCGCCAGGTTTCCGGTCAACCCCGATCCGTCCAAACCGTATCAAATGAGCCGAAACGACAGCCACACTTCAATAACGAAATCTTCCGTTTGCGGATCACCGGTTTCGGAGGGTTTCGAGACGCTCCACCAGCGGCTGGACCACGGCCTCCGACTCGCGATTGGCAACGGCGTGTTCGTAGTTCGCGATTGCCGTGGTGACATGCGCCGGGTCTTCCAGCACGGAGAGCAGATCGTGAGCGGCTGCGGCGGCCGCGGGCACGGTCCAGTTGTTGTTCAAGCCCGCGAACGACTTCTCATAGCCCTCGACCGCCGCCCGCGCGGACTCCACGGCTTCGTCGCGGGCGCCGTCGCGTCGCTCCGCCAAAACGCCAGGATCAGCGTCCGCGATTTCCAGATCCGCTTTCGCTTGGGTCACGAACGGGAAATCGACCGCAGCCGCGGCGAACCGGTCGTAGAGAATCGCCGCCGCGACATACTCCGCCTGGGCTGACGCGTTGTCCAACTGCCCGGTCTGCCATCGATCTTCGGAAACGAGCTTGAACGGCGACCGCTCCTTGGCGGCCGGGCTCAGTGGTTCCAGCTTGCCGCGAGCGTCTTGGCCGCGAGTGCCCGCCGCACCACCCGCAACGCGAAAGGCGCGCACCGCCTGCCGCGCCATGGTGACCGCCTCTTCGACGGCGGCATCCGCCGCATCGACCCGCTCGGAGAACTGTGCGAAAAGCTCCGCGGCGCGCGCTCGAGCCGCCACCGCTTCGGACTTGGCAGCGGCCGCCCGCTCGCGGTAGCCGGTCTTCGAGGTGCTGAGTTCCTCGATTCCCTCCTCGATGATCGCGAGCGTTGCATCAATACCCTCGAGGTCTCGCGCGAGTGTCTCGCGGTCGTTGCGGTAGTCCGTC
>JAJDDR010000371.1 GCA_029260255.1 Phycisphaerae bacterium | reverse complement strand
GCCAGCTCAATGTGACACGCGCCGGGCTTTTCGGTGGTCGCCACTTGGAACGCCTTGCGGACGACTTCAGGTGGGGTGTCCGCGTGGAGAAGCGGCGTAGCCCACTTCGTAATCGGTTTGAACATGGCTACGACATCCATGCTTTGATGGCTTTCCTTGTGTTGCCGTTTGCTGTCTGCCTGCCCGGTGATGACGATCATGGGCGCGCGGTCCATGTTGCCGTCGGCCACACCGGTCACCAGGTTCGTGGCCCCGGGTCCAAGCGTGCCCAGGCACACGCCGGGGTTGCCGGTAAGGCGGCCGTAGACGTCAGCCATGAACGCGGCGCCCTGCTCGTGCCTGGTAAGAACGAACTCGATCGACGAGTCTTCCAATGCCATCATAACGTGGGCGTTTTCTTCGCCGGGGACGCCGAAGATGTGCGTAACGCCTTCGTTCTCGAGACACTTGGCGAAGAGCTCTGCGGCTTTCATTTACGATTCCTCCTCTAACCGGTAGACGGCCGGTGGTTCATCGCGCGGCGCCAAGAGCTACCGTTGAGTATTGAGTTTCCAATCATAATCAAAGTACGTCACTTTCCAGCGGCTCGCAAGAAGAGCTTGCGCCACGGCATTGTCCGTCACATACGACGCGAGGAATTCTGGGATCGACGCCGCATGCGGCATGAACTTGCCGTCTACGAAATCCGCGCCGTACCACTCAAACACCTTGCTAATGCGGATACTGCGTCGCTTCAGATCGATGAGACACTGCCTTGGGTTCGATACAAAACGGTTCATTGTGGCAACGAGCTGATCGTCGATCTGGTCGCCGGTGTACGCTCGATTCCAGAGCGGCGGACAACCTCGCGCCGCGCACACCAAGGCCACGTGAATCCGCGGATCGCGTAATCCATCTTGCTTGCGGAGGATGCTGTGTTCAATCTCGTCGAGCGTCCATCGACCTCCCCCAACGTTAAACGGCATCCCCTTCCAGATGGATTTACCTTTGGCTTTCTGCTCAGTGATGCGGTAATCCGGCCATTGGGATCGGTCGGCCGGCAGGGTCGCCAAGACGGCCTGAATCGTGAGGGCGTTGTAGGCATTTATCCAGAACGCAAGTCTGTCGCGGTCATCGATCAGTTGATCCGCGGGTGTGGCTTCGAGGTTCGCTAGATACTCGCGAAACAACCGGGAATCCCGGATGCCGGAATAGTTTACGCGGCCGTGGTCGTCGACATGTTGAGTGAGGACGGCATCCCAGTGTGAATGATCGAATCGCCTCTGATCGGGTGCGGTATCCTGCCCCCGCTGCATGGGATCCTCCGCACGTACGGTGGTCGCGCGCAACGCGCCGGTATTTGCGACGCAGATAACCATTACAAATACGAACGTTTTCACAATCGCGCTCCTTCTTCGCACTGGTCTTCAATTCGCCGCCTGAATACGGTCTGCGGGCCGGAGAAGTAATCCGCCGTGCCCTGCGATTCGAGCGCTGCGCCAATGCGACTCGACACATGCACGTAAGTGGCCATTCGCATGTCGGTTTTGATTCGTTCCATCGTTGCGTCAATGGCGTTGAATTCAACCTGCATGATTTTCCGAAGCTTGTCCTGAACGTCCTCGAGCGACCAGTAATAACCCGCTCGGTTGTGCGCCCATTCGAAGTAGTTTACCGTGACACCCCCGGCGTTGGTGAGGATGCGGACAAGCGGTCGTAGACGATCCCGCCGTTGGAGTCGAGCCGTCCGAATGAAAGAACACCTGTCGGACAACTCTGCACGCAAGCCGAACAGCGTACGCACTCCGGATCCTCCATAGCAACGCCCTTGTTGGCAAAACTCATGATGTCGATGCCTTGATGGCAGAGCGACGTGCATACGTTGCATGAAATGCACTTCTTCTTTTCCGCGAAGATGCGAAACTTCGAGAAGCGAGCATAAATGTGCATCAACGCCGCGAGCGGGCAGGCGAATCGGCACCAGACGCGACCGCTGAACCAGAAATAGCAGGCCACGCCGAGCACACCGGCGAGCATGACGTCCACGAGCCACTTGTAGTTGAGGAAGGGCATGTTCTTGAGCAGGTAGTTAAATCCGCTGTGGAACGCGGAGCCGGGCCATATCCACCCGCCAACACGAAGCGTGAAGAGAATGAAGGCGAATGCGAGCACCACTTGTCCGACCATATTGAGGCGGTTCCAGACGGGACCGTGCGGCATTTTGTGGCGATGGGCGTCGCCGAGTGTTTCCGCCAACGCGCCGCACGAGCAGATCCATCCGCAGTAAGCACCCTTGCCCCAACGGCGAATCAACAGCGGTATGATCACGAAGCTCTGCACGAAACTGAGAATCAGCCAGCCCCAGATCGGATCAGGCGTGAATACGTTCCAGACGAACAGCGGCCAGGCCAATACGAAACCGTAGGCCCGCCAATAGGACGCGTTCGGAAAGAACTGGTCACCAATCCATCCGAGGGCGCCGCTTTCGAACCACCCGTTGTTGCCCGCCCACGGCAACAGCAACTGGGGGAGAATAAACAGCGGGAGACATTGGATGGTCATCAGAGTCAACGTTTGCAGTTTGACGTAAGGCGTTTTCCGTCGCTTGATTCTGCGAATCCCGAACGCGACGACCAGAACACAATAGGCGAGCGTGTAGTAGAATCCGCCATCGCCCATGGAGTTCTTCAGTGCGTAGAGAAGGTGCGTTTTCGTGCCGGCCGCCGTTGAGATCGAGTCCCCAAACGAAGCGAAAAGTATGCCGCTGTTGAACGGGAACCAACCCCGTTCCTGAAACCATTTCTGAATGGGGAGCTCCGCGGCGTACGTCTTCCAGTGGTAAAGGAAAACGCAGAACAGAGCGAATAGGCCGAACGCGACGTAGGTCATAGGTCGCCATTCGCCGCGTATCGGTACGCCGCTACGTCGAAAGAAATCCAGCGGCGGCTCGCGGCCGATCATGGAAAAGACAACGTCGTTGGGCAGCGTTTCCGCGTTTCCGGCGGCATTCTTGATGTCCACTGCGTCGTCGCGAATCTCGACGAGTTGTGTCGACATCGCAAGGCAGATCGATCCTTGGCCGACGCCCGCACACATCGCCGGTGTGAAAGACGTTGTCACACGCTCGGAAGAGGGATTCTCGACGGCGACATTCGCAGCGGGATCGGCCACCAGTTGGTTGAGCTTCTCGACGTTCTCCGGCTTTGGACGGGAGAAGGAGTCGCGACGATAACTGTGCGTGACCTTGGCCCCTGCGAGCGCGAGGGCGATCGACGCCTCGATGGAGGAGTCGCCACCGCCGACCACCAGCACGCTCTTGCCGGCGAACTCCATCGGATCGTGCAGCCGGTTGAACACCTTTGGCTTGTTCTCCCCCGCCGCGCCGAGCTTGCGGAAGTTGCCGCTTCGTCCGATGGCCACGATGACACGCTGGGCTTGGAAGGTGGCATCTTTCGCGTGAATGACAAAAAGCCGGCCTTTGCGTTCGACGCGCTCGATGCGGGCGAAGACCGGCTCGATGCCGTGCGCTTCGCGCTGCGCTTCCAACTCCGCGACGAGGTCCTCTTTGACGCTTGCAGTCAGCTTGAGTTCACCCGCCGGTGTCATGTCGGCCGGGTATGTGAAGATCGGTTTGCCCTTGGGAAAATCCTTGATGGTCGCGAAGGTCTTGGTCGCCTCGAAGACCGCGAATTTCAAACCGGCCTTTTGGGCCTCAATCGCAGCGGCAACGCCCGAGAGACCACCGCCGACTATGGCGATGTCGAAGGGTCCGGTGCCATCCGTACCTCGCGCGAATCCGGGTTCCGCAAGAATGGCCTGAACGGCTTTCGCGCCGGTGTCCACCGAGAACTTCAGGAGTGGAATACCGGTGAGGTCTCCGACGACACGAAGGCCGGACACCGCGGTAGTCCCGTCGGCGTTGACCTCCGGGAGTTTCTCGACCGTGCCGGCCGGCCAGCGCGTGTGCAGCCAATTCATGTAGCGGGAAATGAGCGACATGCCCTAGACCTCCGTGTGGCTCGGCGCGTTTGCGTCAACACGTTCTTCTGTCCCGGAGCGGCGGGGCGTCACGTTCCTGCCTGAGTCATCGCGTGGCGACCTTCTTCTTCACTCGCTGGAACCGATCGAGCATGATCCGCCGTGCTTTGCGTGATAATCCTGGTGGTACTCCTCGGCCTCGAAGAACGGTCCAGCCCGTTCGACGATGGTAGCGATCTTGCGGTCGCGGAATCGTTCCGAGCCCGCTTGCTCTTGCGTGAAGGCCGTGGCTTCAACCAGTTGCTTGTCG
>JAJDDR010000038.1 GCA_029260255.1 Phycisphaerae bacterium | reverse complement strand
CGGGTGACGGCGGCGACGAGGTGTTTGCCGGGTACACCCGATATTTGCGTCACGCACGGGAGCGGACGTTGCGGCGCGTCGCGGCGAGCCGCCTGGCGCGCGGAGCGATTCGCAGGTGTGCCGCCGGCATGGGTCGGCGCGTGCGGTCGGCGGTGCATAATCTGACGGCGGACGCGGATCGCGCTCACTACCTGAGCGTCGCGTGGTTCGATCCGGAGGAAACGCGATCCTTGTTGGCGCAAGACACAATCGCTGCTCTGGGTGACCACGACCCGTTCGATGTCGTGGCGCGGCACTTTGCGCGATGCGACAGTGCCGACCGTCTGTCACGCGGACAATACGTGGACGTCAACACGTGGTTGGCCGACGGAGTCCTCTGCAAAACGGATCGCGCGAGCATGGCGCACGGATTGGAAGTTCGCGTGCCGCTGCTGGATACGCAGTGGGTGACCGCGATGGCCGCGTTGCCGGCGCGCTTGAAGATACGAGCGGGACGGGGGAAGCACGCGTTTCGCGAAGCCATGCTGCCGCGTTTGGGGGCGGAGATCGTCCGGCGGAGAAAGCGGGGTTTCGCGGTGCCGCTCGACGCGTGGTTTGCCGGTCCGCTGCGTTCGATGGCGTGGGATCTGTTGGGTTCGCGTGAGGCGCGCATCTACCGCTGGCTGGACCCCGGTGCGGTCCGCGACGTGTGGGCGCAGTTCGACGGCGGGCGCCGCGGATTGGGGTCCCGGCTCTGGGCGTTGCTGATGTTGGAGGTTTGGGCTCGGCGATACCTCACCGCCCCGGCGCATCACGAGGATAGCCCGGCCTACGATCCCGTGCTCGCGCCGGCGGGGGCGATCGCGTGAACGTCGTTTCGTTGACCGCCTGCTACCCTTCGACCGCCACGCCGAATGCGGGGCTGTTCGTGCAGCGGCGGCTCGCTTCGCTGAACGAACTCGACCCGGTTCGCATCATCAATGTTGTCCCGACGCCACTCTGGTACAACCTACGTGGTGGCATCTCGCGGTCTCAGGGTCCGCCGCGAACGTGGCACGTTCCGTTTGCGTACGTTCCGTTCATCAGCCGGCCGATGAATCCGCTGCTGTACGCCCGGGCGGTCTTCCCTCTGCTTTCATCGTTGGTCAAACGCGGAAGTGTTGACGTCATCGACGCGCACTTCAGTTGGCCGGACGGGGTGGCCGCGGCGAGAATCGCGCGCGTACTGGGGGTGCCCTTCACCGTCACGCTTCGGGGCGTACTGGGACGCTACTTGGGGGATCCGCTGGTTCGCGGGTCGGTGATTCGCTCGTTGCGCGCGGCCGCGGGGGTCATCGCGGTGTCGCGGCATCTCGGCGACCTCGCGGTGCGGATCGGCGTCTCACCGGAGCGCGTGCGGGTGGTACCGAACGGGGTGGACGCGGAGAAGTTTTGCCCCGGCGATCGCGATGGTGCCCGTCGAGCGCTCGGTCGATCGGCGGACGAAACGTTGTTGGTCACGGTCGGACACTTGTGCCGCCGAAAGGGCGTGCATCGGGTGCTGCGCATTCTGCCGGAACTGATCCGGGCGCGCGGTGATGTTCGATACGTCGTGATCGGTGCCGACGGTGGGGAGGGGCGTTTCGAGTCACGGTTGATGCGGCTTGTGCGTCAGTCGGGCCTCGGGTCGTTCGTCACGTTCACCGGCAACCTCGGCGCGACGCGCGTCGCGCTTTGGCTTCAAGCCGCGGACCTGTTCGTCCTGCCGACCGGCAACGAGGGGTGCTGCAACGCAGTCACCGAAGCACTCGCAACCGGGCTTCCGGTCGTGACGACGGATGTCGGCGGCAATCGCGAGGTGGTCGCGCCGGACTGTGGGTCGATCGTTCCGCCGGGCGACGATGGCGCGCTTCTGAAGGCGATCATCGACACGCTGGCTCGCCGTGCGGATTGCGCTGAGGCTGCGCGTTCCCGCGGACGGCGAGCGTGGGCGACGGTGGGCGCGGAGACGTCGGCGGCACTTCACGACGCGGTGCTGCGTGGACCTGCGCCGGGGGTCGCATCCGTCGCGGTCGTCCGATAACCATCGCTTCGGATAATCAAGCCAAGAGGACGGCTGCAACGACCGATATCATCGCGATGGAAGTCGATCAACGTGCATCGGGACAGCCGGCGATTGCGCCGGGCGAGTACCGTTACCAACATTTGGGAACGGGCGACTGGGAGGCGTGGGGGCCGGAGTTGGGTCCGCTCGAGCTGGCGATCGAAGACTGGCAGCGTCAGCTGGCGGGCATCGAGCGCCCGTGGTTGTGCTGGTCGGTGGTCGATCGGTTTTGCCGCATCCAGCAGCGATTGGTGATGGAATTCGGCTGGACGCCGGTTGTCGGCCGAGACCCACGGGGTGACGCGCCGACCGTTCTTCCAGGGGCCGTCCGCTTCGACGTGAACAAACTCCTGAAGTTGCCGACCGTCTGGGCGCACTTCCCGATGGAGTTCGTGTATGCGTTCGCGCCGCGCATGGCGTGCTGGCACAGCGATCTGCTGGTGGGTCGGCGGAACATGGAGCACCTGGTCGAGACGTTCGACTCGCTGGATGACGGTGAGACGGCCGCGTACCGACCTCGGGGCTGGTGGCTGCGTAAGGCGCTGCCGTGTCCCGGGTTGGCGTACGCCACGACGCGGGCCGCGAGCCGGGATCAGTGGGAGCACGGCTGCGGCTGGTGGCGGTGGTTCTGCAAGCACCCGAATTTTCGGGGTCCGGTCGCGGTTGCGGAGGAAGAGTGGGACACCGGTCGCGGCATCTGGTACTGGCAGAAGCACTTCGACGGCTCGGTGCGGCGTGTTTTTCCTGATGAAACGGGGCACTGTCGGATGCCGTGGTCTGTGTGGAAGAACGCGATGTCCAAGGGAAGCGCCATGCGGGAATACTACGATCTTGACTCCCTCCTGCGGACTCTCGAAATAGCGGATCTCGACGACTGACCGCGTGGCAGTGAGACGTGATGCGTAGGTTTCACTGGATCGACATTCTGACCTTCGCTTACGCGGCGTTCATCGTCTATGGATCGCTGCTGCCGTTTGATTTTTCGGGTTACAAGGTGGTCCCGGGGCAGGCGACGCTCCTGGGCATCCCGGTCATCTCGACGGGACTACCGGACGCGATGAGCAACATCGCACTCTATCTGCCGTTGGGCATGTTGCTTCGTGCGGGATTCTCGCGGCGCGGACACCGAGTGCTCGGCGCGGGGATAAAAATCCTGCTGATGGCGGGCGTGCTGAGTTTCTGCATCGAGCTGCTTCAGACGTTTACGCAGACGCGGCTCGCCTCGTTTGCCGACGTGGTGTGCAACGTCTTGGGTGCGGCGGTCGGCGTCGGCGTTTGTTTTCCGGAGTCGCGGCTATTCAAGAGCTTCGCGCCGGTTCTGCGTCGCGAGGTATTCGGGACGCCGACGGCGGTTGTCGCGGGTGCATGGTTCGGGGCGGTTGCGCTGACGGCGCTGGCTCCGTATGATGTCACCATCGATGTCTCACGCCTGGCCCGCGCGGCGCGGGAGGCTCAGTTCACGCCGTTTGCGAAACACGAAGACCTCGTGGATCGGGTGAATGAGGCGACGCTGCGTTTTCAATCGGCCGAGGTGTTGGCCCCGCTGCGTCTGTGGGAGCTGCGCCTGACGTATGTTGCGGACGTGTTTCTGTTTGTGGTGCTGGGCATCGTCCTTGTTCACCACTGGCGTGTGCGGGGTGGGTATCGATGGTCGACTTTGTTGCGGACGTGCCTGGTGACCACTGCGTTCGCGGCGGGATTGACCTTCGCGGGGCTGTTCGTCCTGTCGGTGGGGTTCGACGCGACGCGCATTCTGACGCGTTCGGCCGGCGGGGCGCTCGGCGCCGGATTGTACCCGATGGTGGTCGCGTGGACGCGCAGGAGCAGCGGTTCACCGGTGAGGCACGTGCGCCGGCTTCGGTTCATGATCCTGGGTGCCGCGGTGCTGACCGGTTCGTACATCGTTGCGTGCGGGTTGGCGCCGTTCAGGTTTGATGAAGCCGTTGCGGACGGTGCAGCGGACCGGATCGAGTGGGTCCCGCTTTCCGCGTATCTTCCGAACAAACTTCCGGCGGCCGTTCTCGACGCGCTGCGGCAGTCGTTCCGTTTCGTGACGGTGGGCGGTTTGATCGCGTGGTTCTTTCTGGTCGGCGGGCGTCGGATCGGGCGCGTCGGTCATGTTGCGGTGGGAGTTCTGGCGGCGCTGTGCGTCGGGGCGATCGAGTATGGCCAATGCTGGCTGCCGGGGCGGATCCCCGCGATCACGGACGTGTTGGTCGCGGGCTGCGGTGCTTCGCTGGGGACGGTTCTGACGGTGGTGTTGTTCGCGGCTTACAAGCGACAACAGCCGGCGCGGCGTGCGGAGCCGGCGGATCGGGTAGTGCTGAACGTGGAGATCCCGGCACCGGGCGACGGCGTGGCCGTGCCGAACCAACCGGTTCGGCGAAACTTACGCCGGTCGGCCAAGCACTGACCCGCTCGCGAACGGCGTCACTTCTTGCCAAGGGCTCGCTGTTGCCTGAAGAACGCTCGGAGTATCTCCGCACACTGTTCCTCGAGCACTCCGGAGACGACGTCCACGCGGTGATTAAGTCGGGAGTCCGATGCGATGTCGAAGAGTGAACCACACGCGCCTCCCTTCGGGTCGGGAGCGCCGAATACGACCCTCGGAATGCGTGCCAAGACGATGGCACCCGTGCACATCACGCAGGGTTCGAGCGTGACGTAGAGGGTACAGTCCAGAAGCCGCCAGCTATCGAGTCCGGCGGCGCCGGCGGTGAGCGCGAGCATTTCGGCATGGGCGGTCGGGTCCTGCAGCAACTCGCGCTGGTTGTGCCCGCGCCCGATGATCGCGCCGTTGTGTACAACCACCGCCCCGACGGGGACGTCGCCGTTTTCGGCCGCGCAGCGCGCTTCGTTGATCGCGACGCGCATATAGTGCTCGTCCAGGTCGATCGCACCGCCGCCTGCCGGCAGCGCATGCATGGCGGACTCGTCGGGTGGCTCAAGCGGACCTGTCATCGCGGTGCGTTGGGAAATGGTCGAGCCCCGCCCCTTCCGATGAGAAAGAGGCGGGGCCGGCGTTCCGTCATGTACTACTTCGCGGCTGCGAGTTTCTCGGCCTGCTCGTCAGCGGAGAGCTTGTTCCATTTGCCCGTACATCCGTTGCAGCAGAAAGCGATCGTCTTCCCACCGCTGACCAGGGTCGCGTTGGGGTTGACCGGGCGCCCCGAAATCGGGCACTTGGTGTTGACCGCCGCGGACGTCTTGGCGTCCTTGGCACAACAGGGCTTCTTGCAATCGGCGGCGCATTTTTTCGAGCCGTCGGCGTTCTTGCACGGGGTCGTGCACTTGCCCTTGCACTTGCCCTTGCACTTGGCGGCGGATTGCTTGTCACATCCGACCCCGCAACTCTTCTGGGCGCATCCGGAGGTTGCCATCACGAAAGCAACCGACAACGCCATGACCGTGATGCTCCTTAGCACCGGCCGATACCATGAACTCGTTCGCTTCATCAACGTTTCTCCTGTCAGTGTCTCAAGACCAATCGGACCATTCCCCATCCTGGCGGGGACAGCATAGCATCTTCAACCAGCGGGACCAAGGGGGGCGCTGCCCGGCAGTGACGCGTGTGTTACACTCCTTGCGAGAAGCTCATCCGTAGGACCGAGAGGACAACGGTGTTACCATCCCGGGCGGGGCGACCCACTGGAGTGCTCATGAGACGGCGCGAGGCGGTCAGTCGGAATCACACCGGACGGTATCCGTCGGCGGCACGGTCCACACGCGGAACGGTGGTCAAGTTTGCCGTGGTCTTCACGATTCTGGTGGCCGCGGGCAGTGCGAGCGAGCTTTTTCTGTTGCGCAGCCATCGTGGCGGCGCGTATCAGGCGTTGATCGCGGATGTCGTGGGAGGACTGCTTCGCGCTTGCGAAGTGCCCGCGGTCGTTTCGGACACCACGATTCGTATCGACTCGGCCAGCATCGAAGTCGCCGTGGAATGCACTGGGATCAGGGCGACGGCGATCTTCTGCGCCGGGGTGCTGGCGTTTCCGTGCGCGTGGCGGGCGCGGGGCGCGGGGATCGCTACCGGGCTGGTGGGCGTCGGACTCCTGAATGTCGGCAGGATCGCCGCGTTGGCACTGGTGGCTGCATATCTCGAGGAGTGGTTCGATCAGGTACACGCCGTGCTCATGCAGGGATTCCTGATTCTATTCGTTGCGCCGCTCTGGATCACGTGGATGCTGAGCACGACCCGGGGCGGCACTAGGCGATGGGCAGACAAGGCATGACGCGGTTTGTGTTTCGGGCATTGTTGTTCAGTACCGCCGCGACCGTCGTGTGGTGGGCGACCGCGGGCTGGACGCGCCCGAGCACGGTCGCCAGTGCCAAGCTGTTGCACTCGATGGTGGGGTATCCCGCGCCATACCTGCTGGCGGACCTCGATGATTATCACTGGTTCGCCCCGCTCTTTCCGCCGTTCGTGGGGCTCGTCGCGGCGTCATACTGGGTGAGTACACGCCGGAGGATTGCCGGGCTGGCGGTCGGTCTGATTACGTTCTGGTATCTCGTCGCGTTGCAGATCGCCGTTCTGTACAGCCCGTATCTGACGTTGTCTGCGGCGCGAGCGTACTTCATGTCCGTGCAGATTGCGTTGAACTCGGTTGCGGTGCCGGTGGTCCTGTGGCTGATCGTGGTCGGCGGGCCGCCCGGCGGATGGGAGATCGAGCGTGCGCACGCAGGCGACGATGCGACGCCGGACGCACTGGGGCGTGCCGGTCTGCTTACGTTGTTGTTCTGCGCCGTGTTGACGCTGCCGGTGCCGGCGGCAATCTCGCAGACCACACCGACGCTCAGCGCGGCGCGTGAGGCGGTGGCGCGGGCTATCGCGAACGACAACACGCCTTCCGCTATAAGATCGATCGAGCGGATGTTCACGGTCCAGCGGGAAAACGCGGCGTTGAGCTACCTTCAGATGGAGTTGCACCGCAAGCTGGGCCAGACCGCCGCCGCGGATGAACTGATGCCCGCGGCACTGACCACCCATGATCGCCGCATGGCGTACGCGGGCCTGCGCCGGTAGTCGGAGGTTCCCGCGAGCATGCCGGCGTGACCGGGCGGTGCGCTCTGTTCTCGCCGTCCACAAGGGGCGACGCTACCTTGGTTGGTGGGCGGGCAGTTGTGGTGATGAGTGCGGGGCAGCGCCCGCGCTGGGTGAGCGTCCGGGCACCGACGCTTTTCAGTCAAGGAACTTCGTGACCTCGTCGATCACGTGGGCTATCTGCTCCTCAAGAAGTTCGGGATAGCAGGGGAGCGTCACGCATTTCGTGCAGAGCGATTCGGTCACCGCCATGGGCATGGCGCGATGCGGGACGGTGCGAACGGCCGGCTGAAGGTGGGCGGGTGTCTTGTAGTGAACGCCGGTGCCGATATTGCACTCCGCCAGGTGATGCACGAGCTCATCCCGGGAATCCGTCTGTATGACATAGCAGTGGTAGCTGTGTTCGACGTCGGGGGAGGCGTACGGCGTGATGACGTCCAGGCTGCTGAATGCGGCGTCGTATCGCCGCGCGATCTCGCGTCGCTTGGCGTTGTTTTCATCAAGCGACGGAAGCTTGGCGCGGAGAACCGCGGCTTGCAGTTCGTCGGGACGCATGTTGTGGCCCACCAGTACGTGTTCGAACTTGCTGGCGTGTCCGTGGTGGCGGAGCAGCTTCATGCGTTCGTAAACGCTTGAATCTGCTGCGGTCACGAAACCACCTTCTCCGAAACCGCCCAGGTTCTTGGTGAAGTAGAAGCTGAAAGCAGCGGCATCGCCGAGTGCGCCCGCTTTTCTGCCTTTGTAGGACGCTCCGTGCGCCTGGGCGGCGTCCTCTATGACCTTCAACCCGCGGTCGCGGGCGATGCGCGTGATGGCGTCCATGTCCGCCGGTTGGCCATATAGATGCACGGGCATGATGGCCGCCGTGTCCGGGGTGATGGCCATGACGATGCGCTCGGGGTCCAGGCAGTAGGTCTTGGGGTCGACGTCGACCATGACGGGCACACCGCCGGCATGGACAACGGATTCGACCGTCGCGAAGAATGTGTGCGAAGGGACGATGACCTCGAAGCCGGGCTTGAAGTCGAACGCCTTGAGCGCCAGCGTGGCCGCGTCCGTTCCGTTGGAGCAGGCCAGTCCGAAGTCCGCGCCGCAATAGTGTGTGAACTCCTTCTCGAACGCCTGCACGTTTTCGCCGAGAAACAGGCCCATTTTGTCGAGGATGGTCTCGAACGACGCCAGGACCTGTTTGCGGATCGGCTCGTAGGTAGCCTTGAGGTCGACGAGGGGAACGCTGATCATGGTGCTTCCTTTCCGAGTGGTGGCCGGCCGGGTCGACTATCCCCACACCGGTGCGCGGATGGGTAGACGGTAGCGGCCGCGATGGAGCGGTCAAGTAATCCGACGCCCCGCACCGGTGCCCCACCCCATCTTGGGGTGGAGGACGGACGCGCAGACGAGCGCGAACATCAAGCCCACGAATCGGCCACGATCCCGAAGCCCTCTTCCAGCGAGAAACCGCGTCGGCAGCGAGCGGACCGGGAATTCGGGGGGACAAGAAACAGAAACTCGGGGGACACCATACTTAATTCCGTTCGGTCGTCTTGGCATGCATGCCCCTTGGCTTGGTGCCCGGTTTTTGGGGGCGAAGCGGACGAGGGAGGAGACGCTCCAGCTTGTCCAGCAGGTCGGCATTGCCCAACGAATCGCAGGCAGCCGAATTGAGTATGGTGTCCCCCGAACTTCCCCCCGGCATCTGCGCCGCTGCGCTCGCGAGAATCTGAGTTTTTTCGCGGTTTTCGAACGGATTCTCGGCTTGAGACCGCGCGGCCCGTTAGTTACCATGGAGGGGTCATGCCGTACGGGACCCGTAAACTCGCCGTCTCCGCCGGGAAGCGGCCCAGCAAGAGGTGTCGGCCAAGATGGTTCCTCGATGTGACTATTCAAGACCGTCGGCAATCTTCATTCTTGGCATCACGGCCTGGCTGGCTTCAGGTTGCCAGAATAACTACGCAAGGTTCTTTCACTACAAAGCCGCTGAACGACATCCAAGAACACAGGATGTCGCCGTATTCGCCGCGTCCAAACAGAGTTTGGAAAATGCGCGCGAACGTGGCCTGGTCATGATCGGCGCGAGCGCCTTCAGGGGGCCGTATACTCCAGAGTCTCTGGCGGTCGATCATGCGAAGCAAATCGCGGCAAACATCGTACTTCTTGAGATTCGGCACTTGGAAACGAGATCCGGCGTACTTTCGGTTCCGACGCATCACCCCGGGAGGAACATCGTTACATCAACACATCACCGTGGCTCAACCGACATCGATTATGGACTGTGTTACGGAGATACGATCCGCGGGGACTACAGTGGTACCACCACCAGCACTACGACGACTCCCGGATATACAACATATAGCAATGTGCCGTACAACGTCGATATCTACGGTCACCGGGCATACTTTCTGCGCGACGCACCCGCCGAGACACGTAGCAGATCGAATGTTTGGGGTGATTCCCATGCAACCGAGCCGCCGGGCGGCGGTGCCGGTGGGGCTGAGGATTTCGGATTCGACCAAGCCACGGGGCAGTTCTACGAGCGTTCCCAAAGCACTCAAGACGATCCCTCCGCCGTTAGCGAAACCGAAGTGATGTGCTCGGCTACAACTAAGGTGTTTCACCGTCCCGGGTACAAATGCGCCCACAACATTGAAGCGGCAGATACGATCGTGTTCAAATCAAGGACAACGGCAACCGCGTTTGGGTGCCGACCATGTGAGGATTGTAAGCCATGAGAAATATCCCTCTCGCTGCAATGCGTGTGTGACGCAGATGATCGACCGCGTCACCAACCCGGAAGGCTGAAGCGGCGGAGTTCGGGAAAAGGGGGACATTCTCGAATGGCACTGCCGGTGTTTTCAGGGACTCAGGGCGATTGTCCGGCGGTTAGTCCGGCGCGGGCTTCGGCTCGCGGTTTCGTCAGCAGGGCGTGCTCTTTCGGCCGACGCTTCACCGCGCGGGGTTCCACCCGGCCGGAACGATGGCCGACGGGGTGACCGGTCAGGTTGGCCCCGGCGGCCTCGATAAGACGCGCGGCTGCCTCATCGTCACTCAAGAGGATCACCAGCCAACTGGCGGCGATCGATTGCATGGCTGCAGTGAAGCTCAGGCTGCGCGGCGAAAGGCCCGACGCGCGCGCTGACTGCAGCATTGTCTGACGAATCAAGTTGTAAGACAGGAGGCAAGCCCACATCTCCTTGCGGACCATCTCGGGCGTTTTGCAGCGCAGAATGTCCATCCCCAACGTGATCTTGATGGCACGGATGTCCAATTCCACCATCCAGCGGCAACGGTATAAGGCGTCGTACAGAAACAACATAAACGGGCGTAACTGCGGCGGATCAAGAGAAACAGGCCAACGAGACTACGCATCGTTTAAGTTGTTGTTCTACGAGCCCTAACTCGGCGATGTCGTCCTTCTTGTACACTGCCGGCTCCATCAACGTCGTCACCACAACGAAGGACTCCACGCGGAAACCCGGCTGACTGACCTGAACGCGGGTCTGGCGAAGCTCGATCGACGCAGGCATTCGGTCGTAAGTCTGTTGGTCCATCCACTTGGGCTTCTTCGGCCGGCTCCAAGTGACAACATGATCGTCCTTGCCCAATCGCCGACCGCGTCGAAAGTCGATGCCCAGCTCCCTCAGCAGTGCGATCATGAAATACGAACAGTAATACCGATCGGCCAACAGAATGTCGCCTTGCTTGAACCTATTGAGCAGTGAGCGCAACAATGCCGATTCGCCCGTCTCTTTGCCGGCATACGGGCCCATGGCCATGTCGGTGAGCATTCCACTGGCCAATGACAACAGCACCACCACGCGGGCGATCGGAAATTCCAGCCCTTCCCGTTGCTGGGTCCGTTGCGGGTAGACCTCTTGGTTCTCCGGCGTGTCGGGCATGCTCACGGTGGTGCCGTCTACCAGGTAGACATGACGACCACGCCACAGCCATTGCTCATCAAGGTGTTTCTCGCAGCCTCGAGCCACGTCCACCGCCAACTGCCGAAGGACCTTCTCTGACAGCTTGCGCCGTGCCCGACAATAGGCGCCGGTATTGCTGGAGCACGGACCCCGTTCCAAAGCCACCAGCAAC
>JAJDDR010000370.1 GCA_029260255.1 Phycisphaerae bacterium | reverse complement strand
GAGGAGATAGCGTCCGTGGTCAGCAAGTGGACCGGTGTGCCGGTCTCGCGCCTGCTCGAAGGCGAAAAGGGAAAGCTCCTTGCGATGGAAGACCGCTTGGCTGAGCGCGTCGTCGGCCAGTTAGATGCGGTGCGCGCTGTCTCAGACGCGGTGCGACGCTCGCGGGCTGGACTGGGGGATCCGAATCGGCCTATCGGTTCGTTTCTCTTCCTTGGTCCGACGGGCGTTGGCAAGACCGAATTGTGCAAGGCGCTGGCCGACTTCCTGTTTGATGAGGAAGCGGCCTTTATCCGCATCGACATGAGTGAGTTCATGGAGCAGCACAGCGTCGCCAGGCTAATCGGCTCGCCCCCGGGTTACGTTGGTTACGAGGAGGGCGGTCGACTTACCGAGGCCGTCTATCGAAAGCCCTACAGCGTGGTGCTCTTCGACGAAATTGAAAAGGCGCATCCGGATGTCTTCAATACCCTGCTGCAGGTGTTGGACGACGGACGGTTAACCGACGGCCATGGGCGCACCGTGGACTTCCGCAACACGATCGTAGCGATGACGTCCAATATCGGCAGCGAGCACATTCAGCAACTCATTGAGGGCGGCCACGACGATACGCCCGCCCTGGACATCGAGATCGAAATGCGCGTCAAGCAGGACCTCAAGACGATGTTCCGTCCGGAGTTTCTCAACCGGATCGACGAAACGGTCATCTTCCACCAGCTCACGCGTGATGACTTGGTGAAGATCACCGAGATCCAGGCGGCGTACCTTCACCAGCGACTTGCCGAGCGCGACCTTAAGCTGGTCATCACCGACGCGGCCACGCAGAAGCTTGCGACGGACGGTTTCGACCCGGCCTACGGAGCAAGACCCCTGAGACGCCTGATCCAACAGACCATCGAAAACCCGCTGGCCAAACGCATCCTGTCCGGCGACTTCGGACCGGGGGACACGATTACGGTGGACGTGGACGGCGCGGCATTTGTATTCGCGAACCGCGAAAGCGACTAGTGGTCCGATTCACTCGAAGCTGCGGGCAAAGCGGCTGAATAGCCGATCCTTTTGAGGGGCATAGAGTCCCACGATCAAGGAGGATCGGCATGAAAAAGTGGATTGTTCGGCTGGAGGGCGAGGGACGAAAACGGTTGCGACAGCTGGTTCGGGTCGGCAAGGCGGCGGCGTACAAGATCCGTCACGCGAACGTACTGTTGGCGGTGGACGAGTCGGAGGACGGGCCGGGCCTTCCGGATGCGCGGGTGGCAGAGACGCTACGGATGGGTGTTCGCTCGATCGAATCGCTGCGTCGGCGGTTCGTGGAGGAAGGGCTGGAAGCCTGTCTGACCCGCAAGAAACAAGAGCGTCCGAGCGTCCAGCGGATGTTTGACGGTGAGAAGGAAGCCAAGTTGATCGCGGTGGCGTGCGGTTCCGCGCCGAAGGACCGGGCGAGGTGGACGCTGGAACTGCTGGCGGATCGCGTGGTAGAGTTACGGATCGTGGAGACCTGTTCGCCGGCAACGATCCAACGGGTGTTGAAAAAAAAACGAACTGAAGCCGTGGCAAAAGAAGATGTGGTGCATACCGCCGAGGCAAAACGCCGAGTTCGTTTGCGCGATGGAAAACGTGCTCGAGGTGTACACTCGGCCTTACGATCCGAAGCGACCGGTGGTTTGCTTGGATGAGAAGAGCAAGCAGTTGGTGGGCGAAATCTGCAAGCCGATCGCGGCCTGCCCGGGCGAGGTGGAGCGTTGCGACTACGAGTACCTCCGTAACGGCACGGCCAATCTGTTCATGATCGTCGAGCCCCTGCGCGGTTGGCGAAACGTGAACGTGACGACGCGTCGGACCAAGGTGGACTTTGCTATGCAGGTGAAGGAGTTGGCCGACGTGCATTACGCCCATGCCGACCGGATCACGTTGGTGATGGACAACTTGAACACGCATCGGCTCTCGACGTTGTACGAGGTGTTCGAACCGTCCGAAGCGCGGAGATTGATCGAAAGAACCGAAGTGATTCACACGCCCAAGCACGGCAGCTGGCTCAACATGGCCGAGTGCGAACTGAGCGTGTTGGAGAAACTGGTGTTGGGAGCCCGGGTCGGCGATGAAGCGGAACTACGATCGCGCGTGACGAACTGGGGCGTGGATCGCAACCAGCGCTGTCGGCGCATCGACTGGCAGTTCCGCACGCCCGATGCCCGGATCAAACTGCGGCGATTGTACCCGCAGATGCAGCTGAGTTGATGCACTAGGCTTTGTCGGAAAACTCATTGCGTGATCAATCTCAGGTAGCGTTGGATGAACGCCATTCTGATTATGCCTCCGAAGTTCTTGGCAGTTTTCTCGAAACGGGAGAAGACGCGCCGGCACTCTTTTAGCCAACCGATCAATCGCTCGACGATATTACGGTTGCGGTACGCCTCTTTGTCAAACGCAACTTTCCGCGCGGCACGATCCTCGTTCTCTTTCGACGGGATCACCGGCAAAATGCCCAATTCCAACAGATAGTTATCGATCCATTCCGCGCGGTATCCTTTGGCGGAATGAGCCGTCCGAGCCGGTTGATGGGAGCGAGAGCTCGGTCCCGTTCTTCATGAGGGAGTGACGGCGCTTCCCGGCTGCGTTCTTGACGCTGCATTCCCAGTGTGGGTAATCTTCCAGTGGAGATTCCTACTCTACTACTACTCTTACTATTCCATATTACTACTACTACTACGAGACGACGCATATAAACACAACTCCGTCGGCCGAGGCGGGCTGACTCACGGCTCGTGTCCGTGGAAGTTCCATCGGAAAACTACTGGGCGTCAGGCAAAGCTTGGGAAGGGAGGATGCGATTATGAGTTGAAACCCTTCATTGGGACCCAGCGGGTAGGCGCGGGCGGCATCCGTAGTCGTGGCGGGGAGCTCGAGTATTTCTCGGTAGTTCCACGGCATCCACTGCTGAGGGCACGAGGATAGTTCGTCCGCGCGCCGGAGCAGTTCAGTCAAGTAATCGAAGGGATTGGCGCC
>JAJDDR010000369.1 GCA_029260255.1 Phycisphaerae bacterium | reverse complement strand
GATGCGGCCGGCATGGTTGAAATCACCGGTCCTTCGGGTTCGATGGACGCGGCGGTCGTGAACGGCGCGTTCACCGCCGATGTGCCGCTGAGTGCGAATCGAACGAATCCGCTGTTCTTCGTGGCCGTCTCCGCGGCCGGTGTTCGTGGGATTCCGACAACAACGTGTGTCACTCAAGACAGCCAGCCACCGACGTTGTTCATCGACTTCCCTCCAGACGGAGCGGAAGTGACGAATGACACCATCGATGTCGCCGGGCGGGTTTCCGACATACTGACCGGGTTCATGGGATTGGCCGTAACGGTCAATGGTGTCGATGCGATTGTGGACGTCGGCATCGGCACGAACGGAACGTTTGAACGGCAGGCGGTTCCGCTTGCGCTGGGCGACAACGTGATCGCCGCGCGGGCTACCGACATGCTGGGCAACGTGATCGACCGGTCTATTACCGTCAGGCGTGTGGAGATACCCGCCGGCGCGCCGAGGATCGAGGTGGTCTCCGGCGACGGTCAAACGGCGTCGATCCACAGCTTCTTGACGAACCCCCTGACGGTTCGTGTCACGCACGGCGATGGTACGCCATTCGCGGGGAAACCTGTCATGTTCGACGTGACGCGGAGCGACGGGCGACTCGGCACCGACGCTGCCGGCACGTTGAGCATGACGCTGCAGGTGTTCACCGATGGGGACGGTCTGGCCGAGGCGTTCTGGCGCATGGGCGCCGACGCCGGGTGCGGCAACAACCGCGTCGAGGTGACCTCAACGAGTATCGCGGGTACGACGTTTTTCTGTGCGTCGGCGACACCCGCACCGCCGGCTCAGATCAACATCGGCACCGGCAACAACCAACGAGCCGAGACCGGCGGTCCGGCGCCGGCGCCGTTGCGTGCGTGGGTCAACGACCGCTGCAACGGCGTGTCCGACGTGCCGGTCACGTTTACCGTCATCCGTGGAAACGGTCGGGTCGACGATCGCACAAGCGTCACCGTGGAGACGAGCGACACCGGGCACGCAGAGGTGGAGTTCACCCTCGGCACGGAGCCCGGAAACAACCTTGTCGAAGCCAACTTCGCGACCAACCCGACCGAGCCTGCTCAGTTCATTGTGTTCGGGGTTGCGCGCGACGAAACGCAGCCGACCGACTTCTCCGGGCTCGTGCTGGACAACGCCAACCAGCCGATTCAAGGTGCCGATTGCACGTTGACCGTCGGAGGTCTGGATTTCCAGACCGACACCGACCTCAACGGCATCTTCCGGTTTGACGACCTTCCCTCGTCCGGACATTCCGATCTCCGAGTCAACGGGCTGGTCGCGTTCCACATCGGCGGGATCAACGGCGTGGACATTCCGTCGGGCAGCTTCCCGTCGTTGCACTTCGAGCCGGTCATCATCCCGAACGCCGAGAACGCGCTACCGACGCCGGTGTTGCTGCCGCCGCTGAATCCCAACAACGCTCGCGCCTTTGATAACACCGCGGACGTCGAGCTGACGGTTGAAGGGCTCGAGGGTCTGTCGATGATTGTTCGAGCCGGTTCGATGACACGGGCCGACGGAAGCGTTCCGAGCCCGGCGGACCCTGCGATCATCGCCCTGAACCAGGTACACTTCGACAAGCTGCCCATGCCCATGCCGGATGGGGCGGCGCCGCCGTTCGCGTGGACGCTGCAGCCAGGCGGATCGCGATTCGACCCGCCGGTGGAGATCATCTACCCGAACATGAGCGGCTTGCCGGCCGGCAGCATCGCGTACTTCCTCAGTTTCAACCACGACACCATGCGGTTCGAGATCGTCACAACCGGCAGCGTTACCGACGACGGAGCCCACATCGTCACCGATCCCGGCGGCGGCATTACGACGGCCGGCTGGGGCTGCAACTGCCCGCCGTACGCAGCGACGGGTGACTGTGAGGACTGTGAATCGGGCAGCGGGAATGCCGAGAGTGCGGCCGACGACCAATGCGACGAGTGCACGGTCTCGATTGAGGGCGCTACCTGTGTCCGAGCGAACGAGGTGATTACCTTCTCGGCGGATCCCTTCCCGGAAGGAGGCACCTATGACTGGAGCGGCGGCGACCCCGTCGGGGCGACCGACGGACCCGTCTACGTCACCAAGTTCGCCAACGCTCAGTCGACATCGGTATCGCTGACGTACACGTGCGAGGATGGCCAAACGTCAAACGCTCAAGTTAGCCTCGACGTATTCGATGATCGGTTCATTGTGACGGGCGGTTTGACGGGCGACGTCATCAGCGTGAACTTGGCGTGCTCGGGATTGCAGGACCTCGCACTGTCGGCCAACTCGAACACGCGCGGCTTCGTGGCCAAGCGGATCAACAGCAATGACGCGAACAACTACGTACAAGTTCTGAAGGACACGGGTCGGTTCTACTTCGTTCCCACGGACACGGGCACCAGCGAACTGACCGTTACCGGCACGGACCCCGACGGAACCCCCAGCGGTCCCATCGTGATCACGGTGGAGTTCTCCAGTGTTGCCGAAGGCTACTCGACCAGCGGTCCGAACCGCGTCACGATCGGCAGCACGCAAATCGAGCGCCACCGCCAGCAGCAGCGTCTGAAGCACTTCGGGTTCCCGGGCGCAGACGCAAACCCGTTGACCGTCAATGGACTCATCGGCACGGGTAACTCTAACCCGCGCTGGGCCATCGGGCTCTTCAACGCGGCTGTTACCAACGCGGATCACCATAACAGCAGCAGCAATATCAACGCGCCATACATCAACGCCGCCAACGCGCCGCGCTGGAAAAACCTCGGGCAGTCCGGGACAGGGTGGGAGCGGTCCCCGGTAGGCTGCACGGGTTGCGCGCCCGCCAGCCACAAGCGCGGCACAAACTGGACCATGGATGTCATCGACCAAGCCGGCCTGGAAAATGACGCGTTGGATGACAGCAGCAACGTATTGGAATTCCAGGTCGCCGACATAAGCCGACCACACGGCGGGCCGACCAGCCGCCACAGCACCCACGAGGGCGGGATGGACATCGATATCGAGACGCCGTCCACCGACACCGGCACCGTCCCGTTCTATCTGACGCACAGGATTCCCGACACCAATGCCGGACAGAAATACATCGCGGCCGACACAACGGATGCGGCCGGCAACGTCACGCAGAAGATCGTTCGGAAGAACGCCGACGGCACGTATTCCGCGGGAGCGCTCACAGGTTCGTTGGCAAACGCCGTGAAGCACAACGACGCCAACTACGAAAACCGTGTACTCCTCGGGGCGATCAGCACGCTGATCGTCGACAACACGCCCGCCCAATACAAGCTCATTACCGTCCGGGAGCACCTTGCCGCCTTTATCGGCGCAGTCGGCTCGTCCGGCGGAACGGTGGGAGGCATTTGCTACAACGACCCGCGCACGTGGGGCATGGTCGGCGTCAGCTTCTGCGAGGGGCACGGCGGGCACATACACGTAAACGTCTTGCCGCCCGCCGCCACAAACGGACCCGCAGCGCCTTCCGCCACGTCCGGCGATCAAGAGAGTAGTACCGCACCCGCGCCCATGGCCGCTTTCTCTGTGGGAGTCGACCGTCTCGACGAGACGTGGACGCTCCACGCCGGCGGGCAGACGGTTCAAGTCAACCCCGACGGCTCCTTCCGCATTCCCAACATCGCCGCCCCTGATCAGTTCGGACCCGGAGGACCGGGTACGGCTCCCGACTTCATCAGCGACGATTTCATTCGCGTTGTCGGCGTCAGCACGGCCGGTGGTGTCACGCGCTACGCGTTCAGCGAAGCGTTCCAGATCGTCAGCGACGAGACGTTTCTGCTCGGCCGGTTTACCTTCGTCGATGAACCGCCTTTGTTGGCGGCGGAGTCACTGCTCATGACGTCTGAGGAGTCACTGTTGTTTGTTGGCGAATCGACGGCGCTCCAGGTGATCGCGACTCTCCCCGATCAAACCGAGTTCGACGCGACCGAACGATCAACGGGCACGGTCTATCGCACCAGCAATCACGTGGTGGCCACCGTCAGCGAAAACGGGCTGGTCACGGCGGTCGGTTCTGGCAGGGCATTCATTACCGCCGTTGCCGGAGGCACGTCCGCCACCAAACGGATCGATGTTGTCGCCGTCTCGGTAAGGAGCACGGTGGAAGGGTACGTCTACTTCACGGATGGACTACCGGTTGAGAGCGCCTCCGTGACAATCAATCTCGGCGGCGAGACGACCACCGATGCCGACGGATTCTTCTCCATACCGATCGATGCACCGGAGAATCTGAGCGTTACCGCGACGGCGAGCGCGGTTGTCGACGGGACGACTGTCGGAGGTGTTTCCGAAACGATGCCCATTGTGGTCGACGGCATCACGGACGTCGGGATCATCACAATGAGCGTCCAGTTCGAGGGGCTGTTGTTCGCCACCCCGACGTACCCAGTCGATCGATTCCCCAACGCCATCGAGAGCGGCGACTTCGACGGCGACGGCGACATCGATCTGGTCACCGTTAACTTGTCTTCCAACAGCGTGACGGTCCTATTGAACAATGGTGATGGGTCGTATGCCGACGGCGGATCGTTCGACGTGGGCAGTAGCCCGCGGAGCGTCGTCGTCGGTGATTTGAACGGAGACGCTGTCCTAGATCTGGCGGTCCCGGCTGCCTCGTTCGACCAGATCACCGTGTTGCTCGGTGTGGGTGACGGCACGTTCGACCCCCAGACGCCCATTGACGCCGGAGACGCACCGGAAGACATCGCCATCGGTGACTTGGACGGTGACAATGATCCGGACCTGGCCGTGGTCAACTTTAACTCCGACAGCGTTCTGGTCCTGCTAAACAACGGCGACGCGACATTCGCGCCGCAGGTCTTCTATCCAACGCGAGCAAGACCTCAGTCGCTCGTTCTGGCCGACTTGGACGGTGACGACGACTTGGACATTGCTGTCGCCAGCGCTGGCATATCCTGCTGCCCTCCGAGCCCGGGCGCTCTTTCCATTCTGCTCAACGCGTCCGACGGCAGCTTCGCGCCCGCCGTGGATTTCGAGGTCGGAACGAACTTCATCACGCTCGACGCCGGCGATATGGACGGCGACGACGATGTCGACATCGTGATTACCAAATCCAATCTGGTAGCGGTCATGCTGAACGCGGGCGACGCCACGTTCACCGAGGATGCGGCCTATCCGGTCGGGAGTGGGCCGGTGGGTCTCAAGCTGCGCGACCTCGACGGCGACGATGATCTCGACGTCGCAGTCGTCCGAGCGAACACCGCCGACACGGCCATCCTCCTCAATCAGGGAGGCGGCACGCTGGGCAGTCCGTCGGCCTATTTGACCGGTAGCACGTCGCGATCCGTGGTGATGGAGGATCTGGACGGCGACAACGACATCGACGTGGCCGTCGCGAGCAATCAGTCCGACAGCGTGTCGATCATGCTCAACCACGGTTCGGGAGTGTTTCCGGGAGACACCCTCTACGACGTGACGTTCAACAACGGGCGATTCGTGACCACCGGCGACCTGGACAACGACGGGGATCCGGACGTCGCCCTGACGGATGGAAGCAAGCTGATCCTGCTGTTCAACGGCGGGCACGGGACGTTCGTTGGCAGTCCGTCATTCGACGTACACTGCGCCGGTGCCGTAACCGCGGTCCACCTGAACGATGATGCGAACCTTGACCTCACGGTCGCGGGCACCTGCGACGATCTCCTGTGGGTCTTCATCGGACGCGGGGACGGCACGTTGGCCCCGCCCGCCGCGTACGCCGGCGTCCGCAACACCGGCGCTTTCACCGACGTCGATGGTGACGGTGACTTGGATGCGGCCGTCGCCAGCGCCCCTGGCGTGTCCATCTTGCCCAACAACGGTGACGGCACGTTCGGCGACCCCGTGGACCTGTCCGTCCCACACTTCGTAAGCACCGTACTACTCGGTGACATAAACGTGGACGGCGAGCCCGATCTGCTGGCCACCGGCTTCGGCTCGCACTCGATTCTCCTCGGTGCCGGGGACGGCACGTTCAGCGATCCGGACACCATCAACACCCAGAGCTTGGCATCGGTCACGCTCGATGATCTCAACGGCGATGGAGCGCCGGACTTGGCCGGCAGCCGGTTCCTCAATGGAGCCCCCGTCGCGGTCGTGCTCCTAAACCTCGGCAACGGAACCTTCGGTGAGGAGATTGTCTACGGGGCCGATGACTCGGGCGACGGCCGTTCGGGCGCTGCCGAAGGTGGTGGTGGGAGTGTGACCGTTGCGGCCGGAGACATGACCCGCGACGGGCGCCCGGACCTGCTCGTCACCGTTGAGGACCGCGACAACGTGCTCGTCTTCGTCAACCAGGGCGATGGTTCCTTCGACAACGGCGCGCCGTTTGTCACCGGTAGTCAACCGGCCGGCTTGGCGCTCGCCGACCTCGACGGCGACGGTGACCTTGATGCCGCGGTCGCCGTCGATGACGGTTTGACAATCATGTTGAATCGCCGCGTTTCAGCCGACTGCAATGGCAACGGAATCCTGGACGACATCGACGTGTTCGATGGGACAAGTTTCGACTGCAACGCCAACGGCGCGCCCGACGTGTGTGACGCCGACTGCGACGGCAGCGGCACGCCGGACGACTGCGACGTCGCCGATGGCTTGGTCGACGATTGCAACGACAACGGCCTGCCCGATTTGTGTGAAGTTGATTGCAATACCAATGGCATCCCGGACGAATGCGATTCGACTGAGGGCATAGTCCTCGACTGCAACTTGAACGGCATTCCCGACGGTTGCGATCTGGCGGACGGTACAAGCTTGGACTGTGATGGAAACGGTCGACCCGATGACTGCGATTCCGATTGCAATAACAACGGGATCGTGGACCGATGCGAGGTCGCCGACGACTGTAACAACAACACCATCCCCGACGAGTGCGAGCTGCACAACCCCGAAGACTCGACCGCCATGGATGATTGCATCGACGCCCAACCGGTCTGCCCCGGGTTTGTGTACCTGGGGAGCAACCTCTCGGCGACCCGGGACGGCGACGACGCCGGCGAATGCGGTGATGCGGATCAAGCCGACGACGTGTGGTATGTCTATCAGCCGGCCGAGGATGGGACCGCTACTATATCGCTGTGCGGATCGTCTCTGGACACAGTGCTGTCCATCCATTCGCGTTGCGTGTCGCCGGGTCTGATCTTCGAATTGGCTTGCAACGACAACGAGTGCGGCGACGCTTCCGAAATCACGCTCGACGTCGTCGGTGAAACGCAATACCTCATTCGGATCGCCGGATTCGACGACGACCACGGGCATTTCGTTCTGAACATCACCGGACCGGACTGCCTCATTGGGGGCGGCGACTGCAACGACAACGGAACCCCCGATGATTGTGACCTCGCCGAATGTGCCGGCGACCCGGCCTGCGACGATTGCAACGGCAACGGTCTGCCCGACGCCTGCGACATGGGGACCGGCGCGGGTGACGTGCTCTACGCCGTGCAGGGCGGAGATTGCTGCCGCGGGCGAATCTTCTCGATCGATCCCGAAACGGCAGTCGTCGAGTTGGTAGCAGACCTCGACGCACAACTTCCCAACCTGGACCTCTGCGGACCGTCCGGCATCACTCTCTCACCGAACGGGCAGACGCTATACATCTCGCTGAATTTCGAAGATGCGATCGTAGCACACGACATAGAGTCGGGGCAGACCACACTCGTCGGACAGTTTACAGACGCCTCGCCAAGCGACATCGCCTTCCTGTCCGACGGAGTCACGTTGGTCGTATCGGATCCGGGCGGTCAAGCGCTATACAACGTGGACCCGGCCACGGGCGTAGACACGCTCCGGTGCAACACGGTCTTCTTCGATGGACAACAGAATCAACCCGTGCGCCTGAGCGGTCTGACGCTAAGCCCGAACGGCGTGCTTTACGGCTCCACTGGCGGTAACAGCGGGACCCCGGCAGTGCCACCCGCCGCCCTGTTGATCGTCGATCCGGCGCCCAACGGCAACAACGAGTGCATGCTTGCCCTGGTCGGCAGCGGCACGGGCTTTGATCGCGTCGCGGGCATCGCCTTCCTGCCTGATGGCCGGTTGCTCGGGGCTACCGCGCGTGATCTTGAATTGATCGACATCAATCTGACATCCGGTGCCGGTACGTTGATGGGCAACTTCAGCGGCGATCCCGACTTGTGCAGCATCGATGGGATGGTCTACGTCGGGGCAGGCGGCGACTGCAACGACAACGGTATTCCCGACGAGTGCGACATCGCCGACTGTGCGGGCGACCCGGCTTGCGGCGATTGCAATGAAAACGGCGTGCCCGACTCGTGTGAGCCGGATTGCAACGCCAACGACCTTCCGGACGAATGCGATCTTATGGACGGCACCGCGCAGGACTGCAACCTCAACCGTATTCCCGATAGTTGTGATCTGCTGGAGGGCACCAGTGAGGACTGCGACGGCAACGCTCGTCCCGACGAGTGCGATTCCGATTGCAACGGAAACGGAATTCCGGACGCGTGCGAGGGGCTTCCGTCCGTCGTGTTCGTTGATGACAACGCGGCACCGGGTGGCGACGGCAACAGTTGGGCAACGGCTTACAACGATGTTCAAGTCGCGTTGTCCGCCACGGCCGGACCGAACTGCTTCGCCCGCCTCTGGGTGGCGACGGGCGTGTACACGCCTGAGCTGCCGGGGGGCGATCGTGCCGCGACATTCCAGTTGCGAGGAGGGTCCTCAATCCTGGGTGGATTCGCCGGAAACGAGGATCCGGAGACGTTCGATCCTGACAATCGCGACATCATCGCCAACCCAACTGTCTTGAGCGGGGATCTCAACGGTGACGACGACACTGGTGGTACGGCGGCCGAAAACAGCTTCCACGTCATCACCGCCGGCGGGACCGACGCCACAACCGTTCTCGACGGGGTCATCGTTACGGGAGGAAACGCCAATGGCGGCAGCGGCGATATCTCCGGTGGCGGGATGCTGAACGTGGGCGGCAGCCCGAAGATCATCGGCTGCACATTCATCGGGAATGCCGCCAGCAACGGAGGCGGACTGTTCAATACCGAGGGAAGCAATACCACCCTCCAAGACTGCGTGTTCACGGCAAACTTCGCTACTACCGGCGCTGGCGTCTACAACGACGGAAGCAGTCCCACGCTGTCGGGTTGTCTATTCAGCGCAAACAACGGTAGCTTCGGAGGGGGCTTGCGAAACGCCAACGGCAGCCCGATCTTGAAAGATTGCCGCTTCATCGAAAACGACGGCAACTTCGGCGGCGGCGTGCTCAACCAGGGCGGCGGCAATCCCACGCTTGTCAACTGCACTTTTGACGGCAACTCCGGCCTACTCGGCGGAGGCATGAATAACTCCGACGGCAACCCGACTCTCGTCAATTGCGCGTTCCTGCGAAACAGTGCAACAAGCGGGGGCGGAGGCCTGCGCACCGGTGGCGGAAGTTCGATACTCACCAACTGCACGTTTGCCGGCAATACCACGTTTGGTACCAATGGCGGCGGTATCGCCAATACGACCGACGGGGCGATCCTGACCAACTGCATCCTCTGGGGCAACACCGGCGGCGCGTTTGGCGCATCAGGACTGCCGGTGGTCTCCTTCAGTAACATCGAGGGCGGATTCAGCGGGACCGGGAATATCGACGCCGACCCTCTGTTTGCCGCCGCGGGTGACGGTGACTTGAGGCTGACACTCGGTTCGCCGTGCATCGACACCGCGAACAACGACGCACTGCCGCCGGACATCGCCGACCTCGACAACGACGGC
>JAJDDR010000368.1 GCA_029260255.1 Phycisphaerae bacterium | reverse complement strand
CACGGAGTCGGCCGTCATGCATGCGCCGATTTTCGCCGGCCTGCGTCCCGACCGTCCCCCGGATTTCTCCCGCGTAACGTGCCCGCACGCCTCATCCGCCCCATCCGTGGCAACACGCAATCTGAGTGCCGAACACTATTGCAGGAGTCCCCATTTATGCGCGCTGGCCCTGGGGCTTCGGCAGCTCCGCGTTCGACTTGGTCCGCCCGGAGCGTAAGAAGTGGGCAGTTCGAGTCAGAATCTGTTAAGCCAAGCTGCGAGCGGTGACGGGCGTGCGCTGGCCGATCTCCTTGAGGAGCACACCGCGACCGTTCGCAGAGGGCTGGCAGGCAAGATTCCCCGCCGCTGGCAGTCCGTTCTCTCCCTGGATGATGTGCTGCAACAGACGTACATCGACGCCTTCCTCAACATCAGTCGATTCGATCCTGAAGGCGAAGCGTCGTTCGCGTCCTGGCTCGCATCGCTCGCGAAGTACAACCTGGTCGATGCCCTGAGGATGCTCGAAACCGACAAACGCGGGGGGAGCTATCGACGCGTTCAGCCTGAGAGCGACGACGATTCCTTCGTGGCACTGTACGACCTGCTCAGCGCCGTGGGCACCACGCCGAGCCAGGGGGCTGCTCGGGGTGAAGCTCGCACCGCGCTGGAGCAGGCGATCGTGCAGCTCCCCAAGGTCTATCGGCAGGTAGTGCAGATGTACGACCTCGAGGGCCGGCCCGCGGAGGAGGTGGCGAGGGCGCTGAACCGAAGCCCCGGCGCAGTCTACATGGTCCGGGTCCGGGCGCATCGCAGGCTTTGCGATCTGATGGGACGCCCCTCGAAGTACTTCAGTTCGGTATAATCGCGCAGAACGCGTTATCGATAGCCATACTGGGTGACCGCTGGACCCCGGCCGCCGAAAAGGACATGCACGGTGAACGGCGTAAGTGACGACGAGACATCCGTCGATCATGTTCGGCGCCTGATCGAATCGGCGCAGCAGGAGGCCGCCGAGCTGGTTGGTGAGGCCGCGCCTCCGAATCCGCCCCCAGAGGCCGTGCCCGGGTTCGAGATCGCCGGCGAAATCGGTCGGGGCGGGATGGGGGTTGTCTACAAGGCCCAGCAAACCTCGACCAAGCGTGTCGTGGCGCTCAAGGTCATGCTGTCGGGGGAATTCGCGTCGAACTCCGCTCGGAAGCGCTTCCAACGCGAGGTTGAGTTGGCCGCCCGGTCTCAGCACCCGGGCATCGTGCGGGTTCTGGAAAGCGGCTCCACGTCCACTGGGCAGCCTTACTACGCCATGGACTACGTGGACGGCGTCCACCTGGACAGCTGGACTGCGACGACACGACCGGACGTTCGCGCGACGCTTCGGTTGTTCATGGACATCTGCGATGCCGTCGCTCATGCCCACCAGCACGATGTCGTGCATCGTGATCTGAAACCAGCGAATGTGCTGGTGGACGCCGGCGGGAGGCCGCACGTCCTAGACTTCGGACTCTCCAAAGGCACCGATCAGATCGACGCCGAAGATACGCTGTCCACAACTGTGTCCGTGCCGGGCCAAATCATGGGCACGCTCCGGTATCTCGCACCGGAGCAGGCGGCGGGGGCGCCGGCTGAGGTCGACGTCCGAACGGATGTGTATGCGCTCGGGGTCATGCTGTTTGAAGCGCTCACTGGGGCATTGCCGTTCCGTTCCGTGGGCAGCCCAAGCGACGTGATGCGGCGCATCCGGCAGGATCAGGCGACACCACCTTCTTCGCTGTCGGATCGCGTAGACCGGGAACTCGCGGCGATTATCCTGAAATCGTTGGAGAAGGAGAAACTCCGTCGCTATGAGTCCGTCACGGGACTATGTGCGGACGTCAACAGATACCTAAATGGTGAGCCGATTCTGGCGAGAGCGCCAAGCAGTTTCTATGTCCTGCATAAGAAGCTCTCGAAGCATCGGCTGCGGATCTCTCTTGCGGCGGCGGTGCTTGCATTGGGCGTTATTGTTGCCATTGGAAGCACTCGGTGGAAAGAACGATCGCTGACAAGACAGCGTGCGAACGAGTTCGCCCAGGCCCGCACAGTCGTGCTGAGCGCGCAACGTCTTCTGGACATGGGGCGCGCCCAGGAAGCCTCAGAGACGGCGAACGCTTTTCTCGCTCGGTATCCCGACATGCCGGAGGCTTGCTTGGTTTGGGCAAAGGCACGGTTCAATGTCGCCCAGCGGATCGGCAACGAGGGTCTGAGAGACGCCGTGATCGTGACGCTACAAGACCGACTCGACCGTGGTTCAGCAGATTGGGTCTTCCGAGCTCTGCTCGCCGACATTTACCATACCATCGGTGATCCCGCTACGTCAGAGTTGAAGGAGAAGGCGGTTCGCACTACTCCCGATACAGCCGAGGCGTGGTATCTTCGCTCGTTTGCATCGTTGGATCTTGACGAGTCCCTGTATTGTGCGCAAGAGGCTGTGCGGCACGGCGAACGACACTCGCTGGCCTGGCGACGACTGGCCTATCTGTACGCACGGAAGGGGATGTTCAGCGAAGCCTTGGATGCTTCGGAAAGGCTGATTGACATCGGGACCGACCGATACCATTGGACGTTGTTTCAGGGCCGCATACTCACGAGACAAGGCGGATACGCGGAGGCCGTAGAACGCTGCACTCTGGCTGCCAAGCTCTCGCCCGGTTGCGATGAGCCCTATCGATCCCGTGGCGTCGCCCACCTCTGTCAAAACAAGTACATCGATGCCATCGCGGACCACTCCAGAGCGGCAGATATCGAGGGCCCTGATGGCATTTGGTCTCGCTACGCTCGCGCCACTCCGCTGTGGATTGTCGGACGGATGGTCGAGGCAGCGGAGGATTATCGCAGGGTCCGTGAACTGCGAAGCCAAGTCTCCTATGCAGACGCCCGGTTGTTCCTTGTTTTGCGCGACCATGCCCGACATCTTGACGCGAATGCTCGTCCCACTGATGCGAACATGGCCCGCGTAGAAGCCGACGACATACTTGAAGAGGCGTGCCGCAACGCAATGCGCGGAAGCCGATTACACAAGATCCTCGAATGCTTGGCCGGCAAGATCAAACCAGACGAACTGGCGGCTTCCGCCGACGCCGACAACCTGGAAGACGTGTGCGAAAGCTACTATTACGCCGGTGAGGCCTTCCTGCTAAGCCGCCGGACCGACGAAGCGCGGCAGTGCTTTGGACGGTGCGTAGCAACCGGTCTGGTGTTTGACCCCGACAGCACCAAGTTGGACGCCATGAACGAGTTCCACTTGGCCCAGTGGCGTCTGAAGCAACTTGCGCCGGCACCCGCTGGGGACAGTGCCCCGCGGCCAGGGCAGTCTGTAGCGACGGGATCTTGACGCGTGGGTGGGTGGGACAATGAGGTTCCCCTCGGGCTCGGATGCGCCGCCTGCCGGATCCCGACCCAATTTGCGCCGGAACACTCGGGCGCGTGGGCATCGAAAGTACCGTGCTTCCTGTTCTACGTGCGAGATGGTCGAACACGCACGTGCATTCCGCATCGTCGCCCATTCGCTGCTCCACTACGTTGCCGAGACTGCTTGGGAGACAGATCCCCAGGCGCTCACGCTGTTGGCGGTGCTGGCTGCGGCCTCCAGATCCGTTGAGGCCTGACACCGGTCAGTCTATGTCCTAATCCGCCGCAGACGCCCTTGCGACCTCTTGCCACCCCCGCAGGATGTCGTCCGTTCCGCACCGCCTGACGAAGCAAGGACGGCGATTGTCGGCGAGGTCATCGATTGTGGAACACCGTCGGTGTGGGCTGGATTCCACTGAGCGTTCCATTTGCGTGAGTTCGCTGCAACCGGCCGGGTGCGGAGTCGAATGATCCGCATCCCGGCGCGCTCTACGGTTCGGTTCCAAGACACCGCCGCGTACGTCCCCCACTTGCGTTCAGTCGCCGACGACTTCCTCCAAGTCGTTCACCTGTTGTCGGATACGTTTGAGAACCAGCGACTTCGCCTTGTAAGCCTGATTCCTGGAAATGCCGAGCAGGGCGCAGACTTCGTCGACCGGCCTATTGGAGATCACCAGCAAATGAAATGTGTGGAAGTTGAGTTCTGAAACGACGCGGCGCACTCTCTCGGTACAGTGCCGCAACCGGGCATCAGCCCACTCCGCGTCCCAATCAGCATCAGGCGAGTTCCGATCGTCGACCGCATCACGAAGTTCGTGGCTCTCGGCAAGCGCCGGCTTGCGCTTGCGGCGTGCGTCGATAATCTTGTTCGCCGCGAGCCTCCGAAGCCAGTTGCGAAAGCCGCCGCGAGCGCGGTCGTACTCGAAAGAGGCGATGTGTTTGGTGACCGCATTGAGACAGTCTGCCCGGACGTCCTCTGCGTCCTCGTGGCTTAGGCCCTTTCGCCGGGCGTAGCGATAAAGGAACGGAGCGTACAGCGAATAGAATTCGCGCCACGAGGCCGAGTCCGCCCGGTCGCGGATGCGGACCAACAACGTTTTCTGCGTCGTATCCAAAACAAGCCGCCTCGCAACGCCGACAATTCGCGTCCCGTGAACGCATCCGGGGTGCCCTCGGATTCCAATCAGCACTATACTACCGTCTCGTTGCCCGTCAGTCGTGAGTAATCGAAATGCCCCGGCGAGTCGCCCAGGCGCACCCCGCCCGATGGAGAAGGACCCCGCATGACCGATTGTCTGAGCCAATCAGATTTCGAGGACCGTGCCCGGAAGACGCGCGCCGCGCCACCGGACGATCCTATTGAGAGCCACATCGCCGTGTGTGACAGATGCCGCCGCGCGTTCGAGCAGTTCACGCATGACCAAGCCCTCGCCCTGGACATCCGCCGCGTGTGCGAGTCCGCCGATGACGTCCACCTCGACGCCACGGCGGCTATCGAGAACCAACCGGCAGCGGCGACCGGGCGTTTCCCGCGGATCGATGGCTACCGTATCGTTGACGTGCTCGGCCAGGGAGGGATGGGAATCGTCTACCGCGCCGTCCAAACGACTCTCAATCGAAACGTCGCGCTGAAGGTGCTTCCGGCTGTGATCGGGACCGCAAGCCCGGCCGCCGTCGACCGATTCCGGCGCGAAGCCACCGCCGCCGCGAGGCTGCACCATACGAACATCGTTCCCATCTACGATTTTGGTGAATCTCCCGACGCCCATTACTGCGCGATGGAACTGGTTGCCGGCCTCCCCTTCAACCGGGTCATCAAGCGATTCGCTGAGTTGGACGCCTCGTCGGCGTCGCCCGCTCGACTCGCGGAACTCCTACAAAGCGTCGCCCCGGAACACCAATCCGCCCAGTCCGGCGACGCCGCGCCGAGTGAATCACCGCGCGATCCCGA
>JAJDDR010000367.1 GCA_029260255.1 Phycisphaerae bacterium | reverse complement strand
GCCCCCCCTCCGCCGGCCGCCCCGCCGGTATCCCCCCGGCCCGCCCGCCCGCGCTGTTCACCCCCCGCGGCTCGGGCAGCCCGAAATGCGCGGATGAACCTCACTTCAGCAGTGTTTCCCGGACGGCGCGCGTGCTGGCATCCATCGCCGCGGCGATCCTCGCGTAGGGCGTTTCGGCCGCGATCGGGGCGGTCAGCTTCAGCGACTCACGCAATGACCCACGTACGGGAATGTTGCGCGACCGCGACTCGGCGAGCATGCGTTCGGCCTCCGCGGAGATCAGATAGTCCGCCAGCCTCTTGGCACCGTCCTCAGCGAGTTTCCGGTTCGTAAGTGCCACGGAGCATGGGATCCACAGCGTGCCACCGTTGCCCATGTCCAAGTACTTGAGATCGATCAACGCGCCGTCACGCTGGGCAACCCACACATCGTCGGTGTCGGTCATGCACATGGCGACGCGACCGTCGATCACGGCGCGCAAGGCAGAGCTGTTTCCGTCCACGATGAGTGCCCCACCTTCGCGCAGTTTTCGCAAGAACGCTGTCGCACGCTCGTCTCCCCACATCGCGAACATGGCCGCGACGTGGCCTTTGGTCGTGCCGAACAGAGGATTGGCGATCGCCAACCGCGACGCGTGGCGCTGCTCGGCGAGTTGCTCCCACGAGACGGGCAGCGACTCGGCGGAAACCCTCCGCGGATCAAACGCGAGAACGCGCCCGCGCAGTCCGACGGCCACCCAGCGACCCTTAGGGTCGCGGAACTGGGACGGGATGTCGGCCGCCGACGACCAGTCATGCGGCGCGAGAAGGCCTTCTTCGGCGAGCGCGATTGTGTTGAACAATTCGCTGGAGTAGAGCACGTCTGCGCGCGGGCGATCGCGCTCCGCGCGGATCCTATTGATCAGACCCGTTGTCTTGCCCGCTTCGGAATCGAACACCGGCCGGACAACGATGCCGGTCTGCGTGGTGAACGCGTTCAGCACCGTGCGCGCGAACTCCTCGTCCACGCTGCAGTAGACAACAACCGCATCGGGCTGCGGTGCGCACGCACCGGCGGCGAGCACCGCCATCGTGCCGAAAAGCGTTACGGTGCGGGCGGCACCGATCCGCCTATTCTTCATCGATCGGCTCGCTGGGCTCTTCAGGTGAGTCACCCTGGTCATCACCGGATGCGGGCGGGGGCTGATCGAGGTCCTCGCGCAAGTCCGAGAAGTAGGCTTTGATGAACTTATGGTAACGCCTCGGAATGCGGCGGCGCTCGATCGCGTCGGTGGCGCGACTTTCCGCTGCGGTGAGCAATTCGACGACGGCCGGTGAGATGTCCCCTTTGTACTGCTCTCCATCGACCAAGTACTGACCCGTTATCGCACCGCGCACGGTGGGCACTTTCTGCCGGCGCTTGGTGAACGATGCGCGGGTCGACGCTTCCGACGCGATCCCGCCGCGTCCCTGACCGGCGTTGGCACCCATTCCGCCGGAGCCTCGTTGACTCCCGCTTCCGCCGCAGGACCCACACGGTCGCCCGCCGTTCTTTCCCGAGCCGTTGCACGTAGGGCAGGGATTGCCGATTCCGTTGCGGGCGTCCTGCGTCGCGGCGATCATGGAGTCGATCTGGTTCATTTCCTGTTCGAGCATCTCCATTTCCGAGAGCTGCCCGGCGGCGTTGCCCATTCCTTCCGACGCCTTCCCGGCATTGCCGGCACCGGCCGCGGCGCCCGCCTGAGCCAACGCCTGGGCGAGTTGCTGTGCCATCCCGTTGGCACCACTCTGTTTCTGGCACTGCTTCGCCATCTTCTCGATGGCTTTCTGGCTCATGCCCTGCTTCTGAAGCTGCTCCTTGAGTTTTTCGATGTCCTCTTTGGAGACGTTCTTCATCAGCTTCTCGATGTCCTCCGGCTTGATCCCGGCCTGGGCGAGCTTCTCGCGGAGCTTGTCGCTCCGCGCGAGCGCCTCGAGTTTCTTCGCCAGATCGTCGAGTTGCTTCTGCGTGGCTTGGAGCTTGCTCGCATCCTGCGTCTTGGCCATTTCCGCGAGTTGCTTCTGCATTTGCCTGAGTTGCTCGCGTGCCGCCTTGAAGTCGCCGGATGCAAGGGACTTGGCCAGGCGCGAGGTCGGATTGTCGGCGCGATCCGGCAACTTGAGCCCGCGGAGCATCTTCTTGAACTCCTTGGCGTGCTCCATCTTATCGCTTCCGCGGCGCTGCTTCAGCGCGTCCTGCAACTCGTCCAGCTTCTTGAGCGCCCTGTCGCGCAGGTCGGCCGGTTTGTGGAGATCGCCGTCGCGCGTTTCGGCGAGCTTGTCGAGATCGTCCGCGATCTTCTTGAACTCGGCGTTGGCGCGCGCCATCTTCTTGATCTTACTGGTCTGTTTCTTCACCAGGGCAGACGTGCGCTCAACCTGAACGGCGTCCTTGGGATCCTCAACACCGGCTCTGGCGAGGACCCCTGGAGGAACGAGAAACATCGCTGCCGCGACGATCATCGCCGCCACCGCCGTTGCGAGTTGCGGCGGCCGATGCAGACGCAAATGAGCCCGCGGGCTAAGCCGCGCGCTGGTCTGTTCCGCATCCAAGCGCACCGCCCGTTCAAACGGATCGTCGCCGCCACAGTAAAACCCACTACTCAGCCGTTCACGCAAACCAGCGGCTTCATCGAGGGCGGCCGCGGCCGTCGCGGAATCGACGCGCGTGGCCAGGCTCCAAACCGTCGCCGCGATCAACGCGCCGGCGCCGAACGCCACACCCAAGGCGGCCAGCGGCGCGTCCCACCCATAAAGACGGACCACCAGTGTGACCAAGGCGAACGACATCGCGGCCGCCATCAAGGCGAACGTCGCATGCCTCAGCCATCGATCAAGAGTGATCCTCCGCCGGGCTTTGTTGATCGTCTTGTCGAGGTGCGTCATGACGGGCCACCTGTGGTTCGTGAAAGGGCACGGTATTGTACCGCGCGACCGATATAGACTATTCTACGGGCCGGTTCGACGCGCGACAACCTTCTATCGGCAGTATCGAGCGAATGGCCGGTGCAGTTGACCGGCGGGAGGTCATCTTCTTGTTTGCAGTCCGTTTCAATTGTGTAAGGAAACGTCAGCGATGGGTGGGCGTTCTGCTCGCCGGTATCGCCGCGTTCGCCGGCGGACGAGCGGCATCGGCGCAGGAAGGAGACGCTGAGCGAGCGCCCGCCGTCGAGGGACAGGTCTACGACCATCGCGGCGGTGGCACGGCCGACGTGGAGGTCTCCCTTCTTCCTGCCATTGCTGATGATTCCACGCCGCCGGTCGGTGCCGCGCGCACCAACCAGTACGGGGATTTCGCGATCTACAACGACGAGCCGTTGAGCGGGTCGTTTACGGTCGTCTTCCGCAAGCCGGGGTACGCCGAGACTCGCCGGGACATCGAGATCGTACCGGGCGAGTTGCCGCCGTTCGTCGACATCCTCCTGCCCGGCAGTGTCGCGCTTCGCGGAACAGTGCTTCGCGTGGACGGCGGCGCGCCGTGCGAAGGCGCGACGGTTCGCCTCGAATCGGGCGGCCGCGACTGGAGCGTGAAAACGGCGCCCGACGGCACGTATTTGATCGAGAGCATCCTTCCGGGTTCCGGCGTGGTCACGGTCGAAGCGAAGGGGCTGGGGCGTGAGCGGAAGTCGGTCGAGTCTCTGCAAGACGGCAAGCCCCTGGAGTTCCGGCTCGGACCCGACAAGGTCTGCACAATTCGCATCGGAGATTGGCGCGGGAAGCCCATCCAGGGAGTCCGACTCACCGCCTATGACGACCGGTTGCACGATCGCTGGTTCGGAGAAAGCGACAAGGACGGTGTCGTCGTGCTTCGCGGGCTGCACCGCGAGGCGGCCGAGCTGCGCGTTCAACTGTCGCATCCCGACTATGTCTCCGACAGCGGACCCAACCGGGAGATACTCCTTCCCGGTGACGCGCGCGAGAGCGAGCACGTGCAGTCGCTTCTGACCGCGGGAAAGGTGGGCGGAAAGGTCGTCGATGCCGACGGCGAGCGACCGCTTCAGGGGGTCCGCGTCACGGTCGGTGTCGGCATGAACCCCGCGTTGCCGCGAACCTGGACCGATTTCGACGGAGCGTTTTTGATCGGCGGCGTTCCGCCCGGTCCGACGATCGTGACGACCTACTTGCGCGGATACGCGCCGGAGTTGAAGTCGATCAAGATCACACCGGAAGCGCCGGTGACCGTTGCGTTCACGATGCAGGCGTCCAAGGAGGCCGGCGGAACCGTGGCCAACGCGGAGGGCAAGCCGGTCGCGGGTGCATACGTGTTCGCCACCTCCTGGCGCGGGCACGAAGCGCTCGGCGTGCAGGCGCTCACGGATGACCAAGGCCGCTTCGCCATGGACACGATTCCGCAGGATGAATTCGCCGTCGCGGCCCAGGCGGCGGGCATGGAGATGCTCGAGGATCAGACGATCACGCCGGGCAAGATGAACCACCGATTCGAGATGAAGGCCCGATCCAAGGCGCCGGGACCGGCCGTCACCTTGAAAACCGGCGAGGCCTTTCCCGACCTGGAGCTGGTGACCGCCGACGGCAAGCCGTTGAAGACGTCCGACCTTCGTGGCAAGTTCGTCCTGATCGACTTCTGGGCGACGTGGTGCGGGCCGTGCGTGGCGGAGATTCCGCACCTGGTCAAGCTGAACGAAGCACTCGGCGAGCGGGCGGATTTCGCCATGATCAACATCAGTGTCGACGAAGAACGCGACAGTGCCAAAGTGCGGAAGCTCATCAAGCAGCGCAAGATGAACTGGGCGCACGTTTACGGGAAGGACTCCGGCGCCCAGAAGGCTAGCGATGCCTGCGGCGTCTCGTTCCTCCCCACCAAGTTCCTCATCGCCCCGGACGGAACACTCAAGACCACCGATCTCCACGGCGCGACGATGATCGAAGCGATCGGCAAGTTCCTGAGCGCCCAACGAGATGCCGCGCCAACACCGTGATGCGCTGACGCCGGTCTCAGGGTTGGCGACCGATTGGCCGTAACGTTGACCGGACGCCTATTCACATCCGCGTCGAGAGCGTTAGGACGCGGGCACAAATAATATACACGCTTTGGCTGGTCCGATGGAGAGTATGTAGCAGATGCAATCGTTGTGCAACGGATCAGCGAGAAGTATGAGGCGTTGCGCGGGGCGCTGAATGAGCGTGCCAGACGATTGTGGGCGGCAACGGAGGCGCGATCACTGGGACGCGGAGGCATTGCGGCAGTGATTGAGGCTACCGGGATGTCGTCCCGGACGGTTCACAAGGGGCTGAAGGAGCTCGACGCCGGAGAATCGGGCGGCGAGGTGCTGGCGCTGGGACGCGTTCGCCGGCCCGGCGGCGGACGCAAGCGAGCGAGGGATAAGCGGCCGGGGTTGGTCAAGGCGCTCGAGCATCTGGTCGATCCGACGGCACGAGGTGATCCGGAGTCGGCCCTGCGCTGGACGTGCAAGAGCACGCGTAAGTTGGCGGACGAATTGAGACCGCAAGGCTTCGACGTGGGACCGCATACGGTGGCGAGGGAGTTGAAGGAGCAGGGGTTCAGCCTGCAGTCCAACCGCAAGACGCGTGACGGTGACGCGCATCCGGACCGGGATGCGCAGTTCGGACACATCAACAAGAAGGCGCAATCGTTCATGCGTCGCGGTCAGCCGGTCATCTCGGTGGACACGAAAAAGAAGCAATTGGTAGGCGATTTCAAGAATGCCGGTCGGGAATGGCGGCGACGCGGACGTCCGGAAGAAGTCCGTTCGCACGACTTTCCGGACCGCAAGATCAAGAAGGCGATACCCTACGGGGTGTACGATGTGGCGCACAACGAGGGTTGGGTGAGCGTGGCCATTGACCACGACACGGCGCGGTTCGCAACGGCGACGATCAAACGATGGTGGAGGAAGATGGGTCGGAAGCGACATCCGCGAGCCAAGGAGTTCTTGATCACGGCGGATTGCAGCGGCAGCAACAGTAGCCGGACGCGGCTCTGGAAGGTGGCGCTTCAGGCACTGGCCAACGACCTGGGACTGCGACTGACGATTTGCCACTATCCGCCCGGGACGAGCAAGTGGAACAAGATCGAACACCGCCTGTTCTGTCACATCACCCAGAATTGGCGAGGCCGTCCGATGGTGCGCTACACAGCCATCGTGCAGCTCATCGGGAAGACCACCACCCGGGCTGGATTACAAGTGCGTTCGGAACTGGACGAGCATAAATATGTAACGAAGGAAAAGGTGACACCCGAACAACTGGCCGCCGTTCGTTTCAACCCCGCAGCCTTTCACGGCGAATGGAACTACACCATTGTGCCCCAATGAGACTCCTTTACGTTCTTTCTGCGCTGCTCCTTAATGTGCGCTGGCCCGATAGCGCCGATTAAAGCCGGTGAGGTGTTGAAGATGGAAGTTCTTTACGTTGAAGGTTTGGCCAACCGCGACGGCTCCGAGTCATGGCGACGGGTGGGTGACCACGCGCCGCAAGCGTTGACA
>JAJDDR010000366.1 GCA_029260255.1 Phycisphaerae bacterium | reverse complement strand
GAGCACCACGGTGTCGGCCGGGCGAATCAACGCGCTCAACGGATTCCACCGGTCGGTCCCGTACCCGCCGCCGTCGAGATTCAGGAGACGCAGCGCCTCCCGGACCCCCTCGTAGGCGTGGTTCCGTCCGTCCCTCCCCACGGAGCCGGCATCGAAGTACTCCGGGAAACGACGACCGGGAGAGAACGGAGCAGTGCAATCGTAGGTCGACTCGCCAGCGGCAACGCCAACCCGCGGGTCCCAAAGCAGTGGATTGGACCGTTCGTCGCTCATCAGCGCGCCGCCGTCTCGGCGTCGGCCGAACTGCGCGCCATCCTCGCCTCTTCGGACACACTGCCCCGTGCCGGGCTCAGCATCTCCTCATACAACGAGCAAAAATCACGCGCCACGGCGGAGCGATCGAACTGCGACACCAACTCCCGGCCGGCGCCGCCCATCGACTCGCGAAGCTCGGAATCCTCCAAGAGACGCTTGACAGCGGCGACCAACGCCGGAACGTCTCGCGGCGGAACGAACAGGCAATGCCGCCCGTCTTCCATCCAATCCGCCGCCGCACGCATTCGCGTCGTGATGATCGGCAACTTCGAGGCCATCGAATGAAACAGCACCATCGGCATCCCTTCTGAATGATAGGTTGGGAATACCAGAATGTCGCTTTCACGATAGGCGCCGATGGTCTCATCCTCCGCAATATACCCGGTAAACACCACGTGCTCCGAGACCTTAAACTCCCGGCAAAGCGCTTCAGCTTCCGCCCGCACCGGACCGTCGCCGACGAATGCCGCGACCACGTCGTGACGCTCGCGAATCTCCGGGAGCGCCCGAATGACGTCGAAAATCCCTTTGGGCTCGATGAACCTCGCGATGAACAGCAACAGCGGACGATCGGACGGAACGCCGTGGCGCTCGCGAAACCCGTGTGCCCCGGCGTAGCGGGAAAAATCCAGCGCGTTCCGGACCACCCGATACCGTCGGCCCGGATGGGCCCGCTCGAAGTAGCCGCGCTCCTCGGTCGACAGAAGGCAGATCGTGTCACAACACGACAACAGGAGTTTCGTCATCCACCTCCAAGGAAACCGCCGGTCCAACGCCAGGGCTTCGTCGCTCCCGTGGAACTTGATGACCACCCGCTGACCCAACAACTTGCACAAAGGGGCGAAGAACACATCGCGAAGCAACCCGTTGCGATCGAACGCCGAATTGAGATGGACGATGTCCGGCCTGTAGCCGACGATCTGCAGCGGCAACCGCATCAGATCGAGTAGACGGTGCCCGAGCTTGTACAGCATCGACTCCGAGTGGGTCCGCCCGCCGTAGACAAAACCGCGTACATCGACGCCGCAGTCACGCAGGGAATCACGCAGCAAATAAAGATGCGACGGCGGGCCCCCGCGCACACGCCGGTCCGGCAGCGCCATCAGGATTCGTCGTGACCGTTTCGTCGTTGTCATATGCTCCCGCGCCGCCTATTGATGAATACTATCGGACCCTTCAACGTCCGTCCACGCAGCATCCCGGTAACATCGGTCGAATCCCCTAAGACCTTTGCTCGACCACCCCGGACCTCGGTCCGTTGGTATCGCTTGCCTGCTCTCGACATCTTCGCCATCGCCTGTCGAGCGACACGATCGACGCTGCCGGGCTCGTCGTCCGCGACGGTCATATCCGCACGTCGTCGACCGCCCCGGTCACCGTCCGCGGCAAGCCTCACATTCTCCCACCCCAATGCCACTCAAAACGGGACGCACCCATCATCTCGTCACCCTACCGAACGCCCGCCCGGCGTCGGAGCACCCGGCGATAAACCTCGATCGTCCGAGTCGCCATCGCCGCCACCGAGAACTCGCGCGTCACCCACGCCCTGGCACGTTCTCCCATCTCACAGCGGGCCGCATCATCCGACAACAGGGACAACACTCGATCCGCCATCGCCGCATCGTCATCGTACGCGACCACGTACCCCGCCTCACCTTCCGGAACCACGATCGCGTTGTCCGCCACGTCCGTCGCTACCACCGGCACGCCGCACGCCATTGATTCCAGCAACGCATTCGGCGTACCCTCGCGCCGCGAAGTCAACACCGTAACGTCACAAAGACCGAACACCGCAGCGATACCGTCGCGGTTGCCCAGGAATCGGACCGAATTCGTCAACCCCATCTCCGAAACCATCGAGATCATGCGATCCTGATAGGCGTCCGACCCCTGCAATCCCGAGTGCATCGCCGAACCCACGCACAGAAAGACAACATCGTCTATTTCCCGTAGAACGCGCTCGGCCATACGAAAGTACATCGCATGGTTCTTCTGCCGCTTGAAGCTGCAGAACATTCCCACCACCCGAACCTCCGCGCCAAGACCGAGTTCACGTCGAATGCCGCCACCGTCGCACGGCCTGAATCGCGTCACGTCGACCCCATTGTGAACGACGAACAGTCTGGCCTCGTCGATCCCCAGCGATCGCATCTGGAACCGCTTGCCGGCGTGGGAATTGGCGATGATCGCATCGAAGCAGCGCCTCGTGCATCGCAGCGCCAATGCGTGACGCGATTTCATGGTGTAGTCCGTGTTGCGCTCCGATCCGATCACGGCTACCCGCCGCCCCAGTCGTCCCGCAACCCGCGCGGCGATCTCCGCATCAAAAAGGAATGCATGCACGAGATCGATACCCAACTCGTCAAAAAGACGAGACAACCGACGCGCAACGAATACGTCGAACCTGCTGTGCTTCGCAACGATCTTGAGACACGCGTCCGCGTCGTGTAGATCCCGCGCAAGAGGCACGTAGTCCGACAGACAACAGACGTATGCACGCAACCGGTCTGCATTCAAGTAATTCGCCAACTCGATGACCTGGCGCTGCGCCCCCCCATACTCCAAGTTGCTAATCAGAAGAACGACGCGCGCATCCAGCCCCACTCCGGCCCCTTTGCCGGCGCCGTCTGCAGCTGCGCATCTATCGCGAATCGCCACTGTCGTCATCACCCGTACGAAACGTCCCCCGACAGCCCGCGGCTGTGAAGAGCTGCTACCAGCCGTTCCACGCATTCATCGACGGGTACCGAGTCGGTGGCCAGAACCAAGTCCGCCGCCTCCGGCTCATCGTACGCAAACGACACGCCGGGGATGTTCGCCAACTCATCCCCGTCCGCCGCCGCATACAGACCCGCCGCATCCCGCCCCCGGCAAACCTCCAGCGGCGCCGACAAGTGCGCCACCAGGAACCGGTCCGCCCCCACCACCTCCTTTGCCCGCCGCCGCGCCTCCTCGCTGGGCGCCACAAACGCGCAAATACAAATCAACCCCGCATCATTCAGCAGCTTCGCAACCTCCGCTCCCCGCCGCAGGTTTTCCGACCGGTCCACCGCCGAAAACCCCAGATCGCGATTGATCCCCAAACGCAGCGTCTGACCATCCAAAACCACGCACGCACGCCCCATCTCAAACAGCCTTCGCTCCAAAGCCCGCGCCAGCGTCGTCTTCCCCGACCCCGTCAAACCGGTCAGCAAGATCGTCACAGGCCGCTGCCCGTACCGCTCCGCACGCTCGTCGGCAGAGACCGCAGCCGGCTCCGCGCGAAGCAAGTCGCTCGCCGGCGCTCGGTCCCAGTGATCCCCCTCACCCTCACCCGCCGAACGGTCCAGTATCATCCCCGCGCCGACGGTACCGTTCGTCAAACGATCGATGATCACAAACGACCCCGTGCCTCGGTTTCGCTTGTAGGAATCGAACGCCACCGCTTGATTCAACGAGATCTCGCACCGCCCGATCTCGTTCAGCTTCAGCGTCGACGCATCCAGGCGATGCAGAGTATTGACATCCATTCGATACCGTATCGCTGACACCGAGCCGAACATCGACTTGCTCGCGTGTTTAATGCGATACTGCTTCCCCTGCGCCAGCGGGTCCTCCGCCATCCAAACCACCATCGCGTCGAAACGTTGAGACGATTGAGGCACGTTGGCCGGATGCACGATCATGTCGCCTCGGCTGACGTCGATCTCATCCTCGAGCGTCAGCGTCACCGACAACGGCGCAAACGCCTCATCCATATCCCCGTCAAACGATACGATACGCTCGACGCGACTCTTCTTGCGCGACGGCAGCACCATCACCTCGTCACCCTTACGCACGACGCCCGACGCCACCGCGCCACAGAATCCACGGAAATCCGCGCTGGGCCGATTCACGTATTGCACCGGAAAACGCAGATCGATCAGGTTGCGGTCCGACGCGATGTGAATGTTCTCCAAGAAGTGCATCAGCGTCGCGCCGGCGTACCACGGCATCCGCTCGCTCCGGTCCACCACGTTGTCGCCGTCCAACGCAGACATCGGAATGAACCGCACGTCATCGATGTCCAGCTTCGCCGAAAACGCCGCGTAGTCCCGCTTGATGCCCTCAAAGACCTCCTCGTCGAATTCCATCAGGTCCATCTTGTTGACAGCGACGATGACGTGCTTGATCCCCAACAGCGAAGCGATGAAGCTGTGCCGCTTGGTCTGCGTCAGCACGCCGTGCCGCGCATCGATCAGGATGATCGCCAAGTCGCACGTCGACGCACCGGTCACCATGTTCCGTGTGTACTGCTCGTGACCCGGCGTGTCGGCAATAATGAACTTGCGCTTGGCCGTCGAAAAATACCGGTACGCCACGTCGATCGTGATCCCCTGCTCCCGCTCGGCCTTGAGCCCGTCCGTGAGCAGCGCCGGGTCGAAGTCCGTGCCCGTTGTTCCCACCCTCACCGAATCGCTCCGGATCGCCGCAAGCTGGTCCTCATAGATCATCTTCGAGTCATACAGCAGCCGCCCGATCAGCGTGCTCTTTCCGTCGTCCACGCTCCCGCAGGTCAGCAGACGCAGAAGCTCCTTACGCTCGTGCTGAGCCAGGTATGCCTCAATATCCGTTGCAATAAGTTCCGAAACGTGCGACATCTGTCCCGCCAATGTGTCCTCGCCCTGCAACAGGCGCGTTGTTGTTGTTTCCCCTTCTCCCTCTCCGTCCCTCCGTGCCCTCTTCCCCCGTCCCTTCTTCCCTCAAAAATAACCTTCCCGCTTCTTCTCCTCCATCGATCCCGCCTGATCGAAATCGATCAACCGCCCCTGCCGCTCCGAGAACTTCGTCAGCAGCATTTCCTGAATGATCTCCGGCAGCGTCGTCGCCGTCGACTCCACCGCCCCCGACAGCGGGTAGCACCCCAGCGTACGAAAACGAACCATCTTCCTCTGCGGCTGCTCACCGGGCTCGAGCTTCATCCGATCGTCATCGACGAGGATCAGAGTTCCATCCCGCTCGACAACAGGCCGCTCCTTGGCAAAGTACAACGGCACGATCGGGATCTTCTCCAGGTGCACGTACTGCCAAACGTCCAACTCCGTCCAGTTCGACAGCGGGAACACCCGGATGCTCTCCCCCTTGTTCACCCGAGCATTGTACAGATTCCACAACTCGGGGCGTTGGCTCTTCGGGTCCCACGTGTGCGCCCGATCTCGAAACGAGTACACGCGCTCCTTGGCCCGTGACTTCTCCTCATCCCGCCGCGCCCCTCCGAACGCCGCATCGAACCCGTACTTGTCCAGCGCCTGCTTGAGCGCCGCTGTCTTCATCACGTCCGTATGAATCTTGCTCCCGTGCGTGAACGGGTTGATCCCCGCTCGGACCCCCTCCTCATTCGTAAACACGATCAGCTCGAGCCCCAACTCATCCCGCACGTACCCGTCCCGAAACGCGATCATCTCCCGGAACTTCCACGTCGTATCCACGTGCAGTAGAGGAAACGGCGGCTTGCCAGGGTGAAACGCCTTCCGCGCAATGTGCAGCATCACCGCCGAGTCCTTGCCGACCGAGTACATCATCACCGGCCGATTAAACTCAGCCACCACCTCGCGGATGATGTGAATCGTCTCCGCTTCCAAGACCTTCAAATGTGTCAGGCTGTATCCCGGCATCGCACCACCGCTCGGGCCATCGACCTCCGTCTCGACACTCTTATCGGCAGCCTAAGGCATGACATGACCAATCGCCACCCCTCCGCCTCCATCGATTATGACCCCTTGGCATTGATACAACAGTAGTGCCATCTGCGTCTTGGATTGCGCGGTCAGCAGCGGGGCTGGCAGCCCAGCTACGCCACTACTCTACTCCCATGTTGCATAAATCGAAGGCCGGGGCTGCCCGGAATCGTGGAATCTCCCGGCAAGACGCAGTTGTTCGCGGATGATCCACACGTGTCGGCAGACCTCACGCGGCGGGAGGTCTGGCTACCGGTCGTTCGGACTGTCGAAACACCGGCCTGCAAGACGCCAAACGCAACGAGTCGACGCGATTTATGCAACGTTGGGGTGTACGGTACTGCCAGCTCTGGAAACACTCGACTGCCGGGTGATGGGGTCATGCGGTCCCGAAACCAACACTCGTGGAGCACAGGTTGCACAAAACTCCAAAGCCGATTATAGCTCAAAGACAAAGACGAACCGCCTTCTTGCCGATCTTGTCCTTTGTGCAAGGACGTGGGGGTGCCGTTTCGCCTGTGTCCAGGTCTCGGCTACGGGAGGATGCTCCACGTGCAACACATTGTGAATCGCAATCCAACGCGCGCGGATGTCCGCACCTTCGGACTAACCATCTTCGTCGGCCTCGGCGTTATCGGCGGGCTTTTGTGGTGGGCGGGTAGCGGTGATGCAACGGGGCTGGCGTGGACACACAGCAGTTTGAGCTGGATGGCACTGACCCTCTGGACTCTCGGTGCGGGTGTGGGCATCATCTGCTGGAGTTCGCAATCGGTGGGGCGCCCCATCTACGTGGTATGGATGAGCGCTGCCATGTACATGGGCATGGTGATGGTGCCGGTGTTCTTGAGCGTGGTTTTCATCCTCGTCCTGCCCCTGTTTTCGCTGATCCGCTTGAAAGACCCGCTTCGCAAGAAGCTCCGGGCGGAGGGTTCTTACTGGGAACCATACAAACCGCATGAAGCTACGCTGGAACGTATGCGGCGTCCTTTCTAGGGGTTTGGTCTCGTGAACATACTCGGACTGTCCTGCTACTATCATGATGGAGGCGTCGCGCTGGTGCGGGACGGCCAACTGGTGGCAGCAGCAGAGGAGGAGCGGTTCAACCGCAAGAAGCATTACAGCGGATTCCCGGAGCACGCCCTGGCGTACTGCCTGAAAGAGGGAGGGATCACTCTCGACGAAGTCGACCACATCGGCTTCTACGAGAAACCGCTGACCAAATTCAATCGCCTGCTGGAGACCATTCTGGCAGATTGGCCAAAGACCTACCCGACGTGGATCAAGAGCCTGCCCATCTGGCTAACACAGAAGCTCAACATGACCAAGACGCTCCAGCAGGAGCTGAACTCGGACCGTGAAATCCTCTTTTGTCAGCACCACCTCTCGCACGCCGCCAGCGCCTTCCTGGTGAGCCCATTCCGAGAGGCGGCCATCATCTCCGCCGACGGCGTCGGAGAATGGACGACGACAGCGTGGGGCGTGGGTCGCGGCGTCGACCTGGATTTTAGCGGTGAGATCAGCTTTCCGCACTCGGTGGGGCTGTTGTTCAGCGCCATCACGGCCTACCTGGGGTTCCGCGTGAACGACGCCGAGTGGAAGGTCATGGGCTTGGCGCCCTACGGCAAGCCGACGCACATGGACAAGTTCCACGAGGTGGTGGATATCCGCGACGACGGCAGCTTCCGATTGAGGATGGAGTATTTTGACTTTACGCACTCAACGTCACGGACCATCAGCCGAAAGTGGGAGCAGCTCTTCGGCCGACCTCAGCGACCGCAAGAGTCGGAGCTCGACGACTTCCATCGGGACATCGCGCATTCCGGTCAGAAGATCGTGGAAGAGATCATGGTCAAGATTGCCGGTCACGTGCAGCGCGAAACGGGGATGAAGAACCTGTGCGTCGCCGGCGGCGTGGGTTTGAACTGCGTAGCCAACTGGCGGATGCTTCAGGAGACGGATTTCGAGGACATCTACATTCAACCGGCGGCCGGTGACTCAGGCGGTGCTCTGGGAACGGCGTTCTACATCTACAACTCGGTTCTGAAGAACGAGCGGTCGTTCGTGATGCGCCACGGGCACTGGGGCCCGTCGTTCACCGACGATGAGGTTGCGGCGACGCTGAAATCCAACGACGCCAACTTCGAAGTGTTCGACCGGGAAGAAGCTCTCTTGGAAAAGACGGCTGAGATGATCGATCAGGGCAAAGTGATCGGCTGGTTCCAAGGCCGGCTGGAGTTCGGTCCGCGTGCACTGGGAGCCCGATCACTCGTGGCCGACGCCCGCAACCCGAAGATGAAGGACATCATCAACGCCAAGGTTAAATTCCGTGAGGCGTTTCGCCCGTTCGCGCCCAGCGTGCTGAAGGAACGGGCCCACGAGTACTTCGAGATGCCCGAGGGGTTCGACGCCCCGTTCATGCTGCTGGTGCCCATGGTCCACAAACACAAGCGCGAGGTCCTACCGGCCATCACGCACGCCGACGGAACGGGTCGCGTGCAAACCGTGACGGAAGAGGATAACGGGCGCTATTACCGGCTAATCAAGACGTTCGAGAAACGCACCGGCATTCCGGTGGTGATCAACACGTCATTCAACGTTCGCGGCGAGCCGATTGTCTGCACGCCGCAGGACGCCTACAATACCTTTGTCAACACGGGGATCGACGTCATGGTGATCGGCAACTGCGTGGTGACAGAGAAACCGGGCGACGTCGACTTCGGCGCGGGCATGAAGCGGAGCGTCACCCTCGAATCCAGCTCGCTGATAAACAGGTAGCGCACGCGCGGCGCCCGCTCAAGGACGCGGCGAGATGGGAATATGGACAATGGCTAGGCAGTCTCTAGTGCGGGAGTTCATTCTTTTCGTCAAGCATGAGAAGAAGTGGTGGATGATCCCGTTGATCAGCATCCTGCTAATTGTGGGTTTCCTGATCGTGTTCGCCAGTTCTTCGCCGCTGGCACCGTTTCTGTATCCGCTGTTCTAGGCGGCCAACAGTGATAGCGGGAACGTCACCCGGACGATTGAGGCAGACAGGCTATGCCCAACCGGCACTCGCGTTTTGGAGAATCCGTGAACTTCCTCGTGACAAATCCAGCACAAGGTGAGCAGGTTGTCCGGGTGGTCTCCGCCCCCTTGCGCCCGCCGCCGGATGTGATGAACGTGCAGCGGACCCGCGC
>JAJDDR010000365.1 GCA_029260255.1 Phycisphaerae bacterium | reverse complement strand
ATCCCACAACGCGCGGATGATCCGCGCGGTCGAACGCGAAAGGTGTATCCGCGATTTTACGGAACCACGCGGGAAAAGCAAGGACAATCCCGCACGCCGCGCGGGCCGTCGTCGCGACGGTGTGCGGTCCCAGCCGGGGGCGACTGGGCTGCATCGACAATCCCCGTTAGAGTACGCGGTGGTTGCGAAGTCGTTCGGGGTCGGTGGCGCTCACCGGCGGCGGCTGTTGTATCGAAAAGGACACCCGGTCATGCCCAGTCCGTACGAATCTCTACTCGCCGAAATCCGCGAGATAGGCCAGCTCGAATCGGTCGAGTCCCTCCTCGATTGGGACCTGGAAACGCACATGCCGCCGAACGGTCTGAAGGCTCGCGCCGAACAGCTATCCGTCATGGCCCGTCTGGCGCACGACCGCAAGACCTCCCCGCAGTTGGGCGAACTGCTATCCAAACTCAATGGTGACTCATCTGATCCCGCGGAGGCGACGAACATCCGCGAGACACGCCGAATCTACGACCGGGCAGTCAAAGTTCCGGTCGAACTGGTCGGGCGAATCGCAAGCGTCTCCGCGATCGCCAAAGGGGCGTGGGGCAAGGCGAGGCAGGACTCCGCCTTTGACGCGTTCGCGCCTCATCTCAGCGAGCTACTCGAACTCAAGCGCGAGGTGGCCGACCGCGTCGGTCACGATGGTGATCGCTACGACGCCCTGCTCTCGGAGTTCGAACCCGGCGCGACGACCGACGAAGTCGCCGGCGTGTTCGGCGCGCTGCGCGGCCCGCTGTCCGAGTTCGTGAGGCAACTCACCGAATCAAGTACAAAGCCCGACCCGTCCGTTCTTGCCCGGCGGTTTCCCCAAGCAGCGCAGGAGCAGCTCGCGCGGATACTGGCGGCAGCGATCGGGTTCGATTTCAAGAGTGGCCGGCTGGATGTCTCGACGCACCCGTTCTGCTCGGGGAGCACACCGCATGACGTACGCCTTACGACCCGGTACGACGAGCGCTTCTTTTCGGCTGCCATATTCGGCACGCTCCACGAAGCCGGGCACGGCGTGTACGAGCAGGGGTTGGACGCGAATCACATGTTCACCCCGATGGGCTCGGCTGTGTCACTGGGAATCCACGAATCCCAATCGCGTATGTGGGAGAACATGATCGGCAGGAGTCGAGCGTTCTGGGAGCACTTCTATCCGCAGTGCCAGGCGGCGTTCCGCGAGAGTCTCACCGACGTTTCGCTCGATGGGTTCGTCGCGGCCATCAACACGGTGCAGCCGTCGCTGATTCGTGTCGAGGCGGACGAGGTCACCTACAACCTGCACATCATCCTGCGGTTCGAGTTGGAACGCGACATGATCGCAGAGCGGCTTTCCGTAACGGACATTCCCGAGATGTGGAATACGAAGATCAAGGAGTTACTCGGAATAACACCGAACAACGACGCAGAGGGCTGCCTCCAGGACATCCACTGGTCGATGGGCACCTTCGGGTACTTCCCGACGTACGCGCTGGGCAACCTGTACGCCGCGCAGTTCCTCGCCGCGGCCCGCCGGGCGGTTCCCGATCTCACCGAACGCATCGCTCGCGGTGACCTGACGTCGCTGCTCGATTGGCTACGCACCAATATCTACCGCCACGGGCAGCGGTACCGGGCGAACGAACTCGTGGAAGTCGTGACCGGACAACCGCTCTCGATCGAACCGTTCATGTCGTATCTGCGGGAGAGATTCTCTCCCTTTTACGGTCTCTGAACCTTGAGTCGGCGCGTTGTCATCGGGATCGCCTTCTTCGGACACGCGGCAGCGGCGTTGCTGTACGCGCGGATGGACGCTTCCGATTCCGTGCGCGGGGCGGTGTACTTCTCGTCCAAGTTGCTGGTCAATGCGATCCCCCTGATCTGGATCTTCGGCGTGAAGCGAGAGCGGTTCGCGCCGTCGCTTCCGAAACGCGGCGCTTTGGCGTGGGGTCTTGGCACGGGCGTGTTCATCGGCGTGTTCATTCTCGCATTCTATGAACTGGTCCTGGCGGGGCGGATGGACTCCGACACGCTGCGCGCCAAGGTGGCCGCGTACGGCGTGGTCGACCACTTCTTCCTCTTCGCGCCGTTCTTGTGCGTGGTGAACGCGGGGCTCGAGGAATACTACTGGCGCTGGTTCGTCCACGGCGAACTGCGAAAAACCATGCGGACGATGCCGGCGGCGGTGCTTTCGGCACTCGGATTCACGTTGCATCACATCGTGGTGCTGTCGGCCTACGTTCCGGGAGTCGTGCTCATCGTCGTTCTGAACGCGGGCGTGTTCGCGGGCGGCGTGATATGGGCCGTGCTTTACGAGAAGCGCGGCAGCATTTACGCTCCGTGGCTGAGTCACATGGTGGTCGACGCCGCTGTCATGATGGTGGCCTATGATCTCCTCTTCGGCGGCTGAACAACGGAATCCACGGAAGGTGAAGCATGAGCAACCCACACGGGACAGTCAGGGCGTTGGCCCTTCGTGGCGGCAAGCGCGAGCGGATGATCGAACTCGATGACGCCCGCGCGATCAAGGGCAAGGGTTTCGCGGGCGACGAACGTGCCGCCGGCAGACGCGGACTCACCCTACTCAGCACGGAGCGATGGGTCGACGTGATCCACGACCTGGACACCGTTCTTCCGTGGCATACACGGCGTGCCAACGTGCTCATCGAAGGGTTGGACTTGTCCGGCATGATCGGCAAGCGAATCCGCATCGGCGAAGTGGAGTTGCACGTCTGCGATGAATCGAGGCCGTGCGGCAGAATGGACGAGATTCACCCCGGTCTGCGCGCCGTCCTCAAGCCCGACATGCGCGGCGGCGTGTGCGGCGAAGTACTCTGTGACGGACTGATTCGCGTCGGCGACACGGTAGCTCTTCTCGACGGGAGCTGACCGGTTCGCGGCAGCGCCGATACTGTTCTTGCGGTCAGAACAACGCCACTTCGCGTCGCCGCACCCAGCCGCGGTTGCCGTCGGGCAATTCGATGTCAATCCACCCGCCGCGTTGCTCGATCATCTTGAACTCGACGCCCTCATGCAACGGCTGTTTGAATTGCGGATCGTAACCTTCCCCATTGCCCTTGCGCACGACGACGTCGTTTGCGATCAACACGCCCTCGCCGAGTCCGAACTGACTGGGCACGTCGATGGCCACCGAGATGCCCAACGCCAGCCACGCCAGCAGACACACGAGCACAGGATAGCCCAGCGGCAATCGAGGCATCGCGACGCGCCCCGACCACAAGAGCCAGAACAACCCATAGGACAACAGAGCTGCCGTCACTCGGGTATGCAATGGAAGCGAATAGTGCCAAAAGAAGACCGTGTGCAGCGCCGCGCGCGTGCCGCTCGGTTTGATCTGATCACGGGTGAGCGACCTCGCGAATCTCAGGTTCGCCCGGAGCTGCTCGTCGCCGGGAATCAAACGCGCGGCACGCCGATACGCCGCGATAGCCTGACCCAACTCCCCGAGACGCAGGTGTGCGTTACCCAGATTGTAATAGAGCCGGCCGTTCTCCACGCCTGCGTCGACGACGGCGCGAAACTTGTCACGCGATTCCCGGAAGAGGATCAGTGCATCATCGGGTGACGTGTTCAGAACCGCC
>JAJDDR010000364.1 GCA_029260255.1 Phycisphaerae bacterium | reverse complement strand
CTTGCCTCGGTGGCCGCGCTTCGCGGCACGCCCCGCTTTATTCGGTCTTTCCGATAGTCGAGCGCGCCAGCCGAATCTTCGCGACAACCGCCTCATCCATGCCGGGCGTATTGTACAAAGTGAGGTGGAACCGGATCACAGGGGCGGAAGCATCACGGAGACTAAGGACGCAATGGACGCTCAACCATTGAACGCTTTGCACGAAGAACGGACCGAGCTGCGGAGCCGACTCGCCCACGCGTGGGAACTCCGTGAACCGCTCGAGGAAATCCAGAGGATCGAGGACCAGATTCGCGGAATCTGGGAGCAAATCGAAGACCTTGAAGCATCCGCTGCGCCGGCGGACTGACCGGCTCATAACGAAACCCGGTGGCGCCGCGCCGGCAACAAAGGTGCGTGGCCCGCGGGAAGCAACCCCGCCGCCGGCGCGCGCGATGGCTTCTTACGCACTCACACCCCTCGGCGAAAAACTCACACCGCACCGGCTGCAACCTGGTCTGTGTGGCATCGGCGGGTCAGTATCTGGGTCGTTCCACAGGGTCACCCGCATCGTTGTCATTCCGACAGAGCGAAGCGACCGAGGAATCTAGCTGGAAAGGCACTCCGGCAAGATTCCTCGCTGCGCTCGAAATGACAGCAGCGCCTCGCGACATGCGTTCCGGTCCGTCGCACGCCGGAGGTGCCGAGAATCGCCCATCCTGTCGCGATGCGCCCCAACGCGCCCCCAAACTCCAATCGAAGCTGGCCAACCGCGGCACCCGCGGTAAACTACGACCCGTTGCGGACGGACTCGTGACGCGCGCCGTGCGCCCGGTCACGCAGACGCCGCCCGGCCAGGTTTGCGAGGATGCGCGCATGGGTGCTTCAATGATCGAACTTCGACGCGGCGCCATGGTTCTTGCCGGTGCGGCGATCTCCGCCGCCGTTCTGTGTGGCTGCGTCCGCCGAACGCTTACTATCAATACCGAACCGCAAGGCGCGATGGTCTCGCTCAACGACGAAGACGTCGGCGCCACACCCGTCGCGCGCGACTTTACGTGGTACGGCGACTACGACGTCGTCATTCGCAAGAAGGGTTTTGAAACGCTCCGCACCAATGTGGTCGTGAAGGCGCCGTGGTATCAGATCGCGCCGATCGATTTCTTCGCCGACGTCCTCTGGCCCACTTGGATTCACGATCAACATCATCACGCCTTCACACTCGAACCCCGGACCGCGCCGACCCACGATGAACTCGTCACCCGCGCGGTGGACCTTCGCACAGAGGCGCTGAGCGACGACCGCTGAGCGCGCACGCCACGAACTGATTCAATTGACTGGCTTCACGTCAGAAAAAGCTTGAAACGGCTTTGCCTCGGCCGTATTGTACTATTATCGGTCATCGTTCTTAAGAGTCAGTCCGCAAATCGAGGAGGCAGAGCCATGCGTCGGAACAGTTGGAGGGTCCACGTGGCATCGGTACGTTTGTTCACACATTGCAAGCGTTACCTGGCGACTTCGACAGCCGTAGGGCTTGCCGTTTGCGGCCCGGCTGTCGCGGAGCTTCCGGCAGTCGAGCCCGGAGCGGCCGAAGCGTGGGAGCGGGGGCAGTCGGTCTCACCCTACTCGACGGTTAACCTTAGTAATGGAAACGTTTTAACGGTCATCCCGATAGTGAGTTGGTCCGGGCGCGGTCCCGGCGTCGACTGCCGCCTGTACCACAACAGCGCCGACGGGAAGTGGCGATACTCCTACTCACGACACCTTGAATTCGTGAACGACGACGAGATCAGTTTTGTCCGAGACGATGGCCGTGGAATCCGATTCACCCGCGTCGGCGAGGAGTGGCGGCCCGAGGCCGGCTACTTCCTGACGCTGACCAAGCCTGACCCGGTCGGCACTCGGTGGGAAATCCGGACCAAGGATCAATGGACCATGGTGTTCGACAACAAGGAAGTTGGAGAGGACGCCCTCCTCAAGCAGATCGTCGACTCGGCCGGAAACGTGCTCACTATCGATGGGAGCCCGCCGGGGGGCATGAGGGTAACGGATGCGCCCGGACGCACCCTGCGAACGAGCTTCGTTCTAGACGGGAAAATCCCGGAGTTCTTTGACGAGTTTCGCGTGTTCGACGACCAAATGGGCCGGGCGTGGACCATTGGTGTCGCATCGGGCAGCGAACGAGTCACGTCCATTCGGGATCCGATGGGGTTCAGGACCGCTATCGGCTACTCCGTGTTGTCCGGCGCCGGGTCCGGCGCGGCGACCGATCGCATCGGCTCGATCACGGACAAGTACGAGCTCAACGGGCCTCGGAACTCGTACAACTACCAGTATCATGCCGACGGCAGGCTCGCGCAGGTGTTCGATCCGTCACCATTCTCGCATGTGCAGACCTTTCAGTACGACGATTCGAGCGGGCGTGCGGAGACCCGCTACACGAATCGGCGCGGGGCGACGTACACCTATAGCTATAACGATAAGTTCGGTGGTAACTACAACTTAGGCGCGATCTACGAGCCCGACAAGTGGACCCTGTTCCGCTACGACGACGACCGCAACCTGACCATCCGCTGGCACCAGTGGTTCGAGATTTGGAGGTGGACGTACGACGGCAACGGCAACACGCTGACGGCCACGGACCCCGAATTCAACACGCAAACCTGGACCTACGACGCCTACAACAACGTTACTTCCTACACAGACGGCGAGGGCGAATCGTGGACGTTCGGCTACGACGTTCCCGGCGTCGGCGGTCCGGAAATCGACCCGACAGCCCTGACCGAGGTACACCTGCCGATGGTCGAAACCGGCACCGACGACGTGATCTACGTCAGCTACCACGACCGCACCCAGAACGGTCTCAGCGGCCACGGCATGGTCAAGACGGTCACCGACCCGAACGGTGTTCAGACCAGATTCGATTACGACTCGCGCGGTCAACTCTACTCGGAGACCGAGGGAAGACCGGCCCCCGGTGATACTCAGGTCCTTAACGCCGTTACGACGCGACACGATTTCGACCTCGCGACGCGACACGTCTACAGCAAGCGGGGAGGCTGGTGCGGCGCGCCGCCGCTCGAAGGCGGTCTCAGCGGCGGAAACGTCTACAACGACAACGACGATGTGGTCGAGAACTCCTGCGTCCTGGGGGTCTGGCCCATGCCCGGTTGTTCGCAGTCGTCGGTTATGCCAGGGCCGGGGTTTGCGGAGTATTCGCAGAGTATGCCATCGGCGGACTATGACCCGATGGGCCGGCCTACGGTGATCAATGGCGTGATCGGCGTCGATGGGCTGGATGATGCGAGCGTCCGCGTGAACATGGCCTACGACGAGCTTGGGCGGATCACCTCCCTGGAACGCAGGACCAACGAAGCCTGCTGGTACACAACGGATCCCAGCGGCAACCCGGTGCTCGTGCTGCGGACGTACTCCTTCGACTACGACGTGCCCAACGGCATCACATGGACCACCACGCCCGACGGAGTCACCACGCGCGTCGAGACCGATCTGCTCGGCCGCGTGCTCAAGGTCGTTGCCTACGACCAGTTCGCGCCCGAATCCCCGCACTATCAGGCCGACTACACCTACGTCCCCTACCGCGACCTCGTCGACACCGTCACCTACGCCAACGGCACGAAGATCGTCTACGAGTACTACGCCAACGGTCTGGTCAAGACGATCCGGCACTGGGTCATCGGAGCCCCCGTCCCCTTCCTGGAGTTGATCTACACCTACGATGGCCGGGGTCTCATCACGCATGTGCGGGAGACGGACGAGACCGGCATCGTCATGACCATCAACTACGACTACGACGCCCGCCGGCGGCTTACGCGCGAGACCCGCGTCGGCGGCGGGCCGGGTGAGTACGACATCGCCTACACCTACGACGCCGGCGGGAATCGCCTGACGAAAACCGACTTGCTCAACGGCGTCGAGACGACGTATCATTATGATGTGGAAGATCCGGTAAGCTACGGCACCAAGGCGAATCGGCTAATGCACTCCGAAACGCGAAACGGCGCCCTCGACGTGCTCGAACGAGTCGTCTACGAGTACGCCCTCGAAGGCGACGCGGCCGGCAACGTGACGCAGGTCATTCGTGAGGTTCCGCTCGAGCCGGGTCCGGACCCGTTCGTGTACGACGTCTTCGCCACGCACTTCACCTACAACAAAGCGGCCGAGGTCCGCATCGTCACGCAGCGTCACTGGATGAAAAACGGCGGCGTGCATCTGCCGAACACCGCGACCATCCTGAAAATCCGCGAGTTCCGCGGCACCGGCCGGGAGCGGTACATGATGCGCGATCGCGACACCGCGTTCCCCCACTCGCCGGACTACGACAGCGCACGGTGGACTGATTACAACGATGATCTCCCGGTGGCCGATTACAGAGTGACAGATTGCGACACCGGCCCCTCCGCCGCCGACGTGGCCGACGAAACGCATTACGCGCTCGGCACAGCTGAGATCGACTACTGCACCGAGGGTGAATCCTGCACCGACGACGCCGTCAGTTACACCCACACCAACCACCTCGGCACCACCCGCGCCCGGACGAACGACGCGTCGCACGGCGGCGCCCCCGGCGCCCCGATCCCTTACGAGCGCCCGGTCTACACCGCCTTCGGCGAGCGCATCGACGGCGACGTCAGCACCCGCTACGGCTACGTCGGTCAACACGGGTACGAAACGATGGACGGCTACGACTGGGGCGAATGGCAGGGTCAGCCGGTCGGGTTCGACTTCATCCACACCGGCGCCCGCTGGTACGACCCCTCCACGGGGCGGTTCTTGCAGAGAGATCCTGTAGGGATTCGGAACGATATGAACGTATACGAGTACGCTGCAAGCCGCCCAACCATTGACACTGATTCCCTGGGGCTTGGGAATGACAATGATCCCGGCTGGTTCCCCGGCGGGGTTGGCGAGCCGCGCAACCGAGATCGACTTGACAGAGCCATCAGTGGCGTTGAAGGCGTGGTTATCGTTGAAATCGGAGTATCTCTCGCGGGCGCGAGTGTTGTGCGGCACGCCGGTCGCTTGCGCCACTTGGTTCGCATAGAGGCTCATCCCATAGGTGGGCTCAAGGGATCACTGCGGTGTATGCGGCTATGGCACATAAACTTCGGGAAAAGACACCTAATACTGGATGCGCGATACTGGTGGGACCGACTCCGGAGGCTATTCTAGGCCAGGAGTGGCGATGAGAATCTTCGTTGGGATGGACACCGAAGCAAGGCACATCGCGCCGGAAGGCGCGTCGGGAATGGCGTGCGCCCAGCCAATTACCAGGTTCCTACTTGACGAGTTCGGTGGACATCCCTCGCTCGAACAGGCTAGGTTCTTGTGTCAATTACTGTTTGAGCTCGAACGCCCTGAATCCCGTGTATGGGTATGCCGCCGAACCCGCATGCATGCAGACACCTATTTTGAAGCGGCGGAGAGTACGTTGGACTCGGCTGTTCCGAAAGATGATGAAATGGAATACGACCAGGACACACTCACTGCATTGGAGCGCCTGGCCAACGGCAGATCACCGGGGTACGTACATCGAGTTACTGCGGCGGGACGCGAGCGATTTGCGACGCTCTTGCATCGTTTCTGGGAATGCGCAGCGGGGCGGTGGCTGTTTCTAGGGGAGGCCGCACCGATCGGCACGGCAATGAAATGTGCAGATGCCGCAGACTCCTGCAGCAAGATTCAGAACGCGCTCCGACGTGGCGTTTTTGTCGCGCGCCTGACTGTGACAACCTACGATGACAACATCGTCGAAGGATTGTCGGTTCTTGATCCAGCAGAGGTAGCCGCTGCGGCGATAAGTGTGGCAGCGCAACTAGGGCTGGACTTGGACACATAGGAGATTTGGGGGTTGGGCAGACACACGGGGGTGGAAACGGGGACGCAGTTAGGGTGGAAACGGGGGCGCAGTTAGTATTGACTCGTGCGCCGGGGGTTGAAACGGGGACGTAGCTAGTATTGACTCGCGCGCCGTCGCCCGCGTCGGGGGTGGACCGGGTGAATACGACCTCGCCTACACCTACGACGCCGGTGGCAATCGGCTGACCAAGACCGACTTGCTCAACGCCGTCGAAACGACGTATCATTACGATGTGGAGAATCCGCAAACGTACGGTCACAAGGCGAATCGGCTGATGTACTCCGAAACGCGAAACGCCACGCTGAACGTGCTGGAGAAGGTGGTCTACGAGTACGCCCTTGAAGGCGACGCGGCCGGGAACGTCACGCAGGTCATGCGGAAAATCCCGCAGGACCCGGCGGACCCGATCATCTGGGACGTCTTCGGCACGCACTTCACCTACAACAAAGCCGGCGAAGTGCGGATCGTTACCCAGCGTCATTGGCTCAACTTCGGCCCCGATCCCAGCGCCGAGTCCGGCCCGGAGTCGGGCAGCGCGACCATCCTGAGAATCCGCGAGTTCCGCGGCACGGGTCGGGAGCGCCACATGATGCGCGATCGTGACACCGCGTTCCCGCACCTGCCGGACTACGCCGGCGCCTCGTGGACCGATTACGAGGGCGATCTGCCGGTGGACGATTACACGGTCACCGACTGCCACACCGGCATCCTGACCGCCGCCGCCGTGGCCGACGACACGCATTACGCCCTGGGCGCGGCCGAGATCGACTACTGCACCGAGGGTGAATCCTGCACCGACGACGCCGTCAGTTACACCCACACGAACCACCTCGGCACCACCCGCGCCCGGACAAACGACGCGTCGCACGGCGGCGCCCCCGGCGCCCCGGTCCCCTACGAGCGCCCGGTCTATACGGCTTTCGGCGAGCGTATCGACGGCGACGTAACCACGCGCTACGGCTACGTCGGCCAGCACGGCTACGAAACCATGGACGCCCTCGACTGGGGCGAATGGGATCTCGACGGCGACGGCACCACCGAACCCGTCGCCTTCAACTTCATCCACACCGGCGCCCGCTGGTACGACCCCTCCACCGGCCGCTTCCTGCAACGCGATCCGATCGGGATTCGCACGGCCCCGAACGTGTATGAATACGGTCGTTCGTCACCGTTGACCGGCGTTGACGCGTCGGGCCTTGCGTACTTTCCGCCGGAGCCTACGGGTCCAATACTGCCCATTTTCGTTGGGGGCGAACTTGGTGGGAACGTCGTGTATATTCCGGAAGACGTTTCGGATCCATTTGGCCCGGCGTACGATTTCATTGACGGCGTGATCAACGGTCCCGCGGGCGGAGGAGCCGGAGCTGGGGTTACGGCGGCAGGGGCGGCCAACTACAAGTGGCGACTAGGGATCGGAAAGCTAGTGAATCGCTCGGGGGTGGTGTGTGCTGGGGCTTGGGTCGGATGGAATGGTGGGAAGCTGATCCCAGCCTGGAAACTAGTGGACTGGTGGTATGGGGTTGGAACTCCGAAGTTCGCTGAGCGATACTGATCGGACCCTCCGTGCCTTTGAGCGGTGCCGGTGTAACGATGGTTGTTATTAGGAAAACCCTTGCCGAGCCGAGCCGCGGCGTGCTCGTCTACGTCCTCGGCACAATCCCCGTCGTATGCCTGACGATCGGGCTATTGGCAAACCCAGGGTGGGTCTACCTCAACGGCATGATTGTAGGATCGATGGTCTGTTTGTCATGGGTTCTCTCATCCCAATCGGGGCGACGCTGCCCGGAGTGCGCGCGCCGGATCACCTACGTTCTTGGGACGGATCCCTACGAGTTCGATTGCGGCCGCTGCGGGATTCGATGGTGCACGCACATCTCCGAGAAAGGAGTCAAGTTCGTCGAACCTGGATGCTGCGAGTTATGCGGCTATCGCCTGCAGGGGTTGCCGGAGGCTCGTTGCCCAGAGTGCGGCACCGGTCTCGAACGCGGCAAGGACGACACGATGCAACCGCGCTCTGGAGACTTGGGGGGACAGAGTGGCGGTGTCGATCAGAAGCCCGAAGACAACGGCGTCCAGTGACCGTCGTGTTGAAATGGGGGAGCGAGAGAGATTCCGGGCAGCGGGGCATCAGGATGACGGATTCTGGTTTCGGCAGAGAATCGCGGTGTCCCTTGTGCGGGAAGGTCTCGCAGCAGGGGCGGGTATTGTACGGAGTCCAGGTATGCACGCGTTGTTACCTCGGTTTCCTTGAACGGCGACAGGGCGCATACATCTTCGGGTTTGAAACGGGGACGTAGTTAGTATTGACTCGCGCGCCGTCGCCCGCGTCGGCGGCGGGCCGGGGGAATACGACCTCGCCTATACCTACGACGCCGGCGGGAATCGGCTGACCAAGACCGACTTGCTCAACATGGTTGCGACGACGTATCATTATGATGTGGAGGATTCGCAAACGTATGGCCACAAGGCGAATCGGCTGATGGTCTCGGAAACGCGAAACGGCGCCTTCGATCTGCTCGAACGGGT
>JAJDDR010000363.1 GCA_029260255.1 Phycisphaerae bacterium | reverse complement strand
CAGACCGTCAAGATCGCGCGGGCCGTCCTCGCCGATGGTCAAGCCCTGGTCGGTCTCAATCTGAGTGCATCCGATGTGCCGAACGTCAAGCAGCGGCTCGGGATTGGCACGCCGCTGGGCGAAGCCTCCCCGGCGGAGATTGCCAGCCTGCTGATCGGCGGCGCTGTTATCGAGCTGGACAACGGCTGGCAACTCACTGCAGCCCGCATCGCGGGCGACGACGTGGTAGAGTTGGTGCTCAACGGAGTTCCCGGTAATCGTGAGGAATTGCGCCGCTACGGCCTGTCGGAGGAGATCATCAACTACAAGCGGCGTTGGTTCGTCCAGTCGGATGAAGCGGTGAGCATCTTGCCGAACCTGCTTGCACAGCGGAAACCCATCAGGGATCTGACGGCGGCGGATTCCCCGGCTCTCATCGAACAGAATTGAGAACAGGCGCGGGCTGTCCGAGCCGATTCAGCCGGGCTCGCCAAACAGGTTGTCGCGTGCCGCCGTCGCGATCTGCTGTTCGAGCCACGCGAGTCGCCCCGGCCCCAGGCTGATGTGCCGGTACTTCCGGGCGAGCGTCGAGGCGACGGCGATGCACCGATATGATATACCATCGCTGAGACAGGGAGCAGCCATGGACGTGAGGCTTGACACTGCATTGGAGAGTTGGGGAACGTTCGGCGAGGATCTGGAGTCGTTGCGGGTTCCAGGACGCCTGGTCTACAACCCGTCGGAGGGCCTTGCGCTCGAACTCGTCGAAAGCCGAACGGGTGCTGCCGCTGCCACCGTCATGGGCTTGCCATGCCTTCCAGTGATCTACGGGCGCTTGATTGACGGCACGCTCGTCACGCTCATCGATTGCATTACAACCAAGACGTCACTTGGGGCTGGCGCCGTTGGCCTCCCGACCGCTCTAATCGCGAATCGCGGTATCTTCGGCGGGCACATCGCGGACCTCGACAAGCTGGAGGTCAACAGCTACACGGTCGAACTGTCCTCACTGAGCGATTGGACCTGCACGCGCCCCGCGAAGCCTGACGTGGCTCCCAACGGCGGCTGCGTTTCGATTCACTTTGTGCGGCCCGATCCTATTCAAGTTGCGCTTCAGGACAAGCCGTTCGACCTTAAGGTCTCTCATGGATGGAGTGCGCCGCAACGAAGCACGTCCGTTACCGTTCGGTGGCACGCTGGACTGACAATCACCGCGCACGCGAAGATGCCGTTTTCCGAAGCAAGCGAAGCAAGCTCGCAGTGCCAGAATCTGATGTCACTTCTCATCGGGCATCACATCAGCGCGAGGTCGGTTGCCATTAAGCGGGAGGAAGACCCATCCACCGCACTGAAGCTGCTGTTTGCACAGCGCGGTAAGCCGGATCATCCCGATGTTCATCCGGCACAGATGCTGCTTCCTTACGAGATGATCAAGAGCGAGTTTCCCGAAATCGTGGCAGCTTGGTTTGCGCGCTCCGATCAGGCTATCTTAGCCGCAAACGTCTTCTTCGGTGCGCAGCTTCTCGAATCCTCTGTAGTGAACGTCAAGTTCGTCGCGGCAGCCCAGGCCGCCGAGTCATACCATCGGGGTCTTGGAACTGGTCTCTACATGGACCAGGCCGCGTACGACGACGCCATCGCCGAGCTTGAGAAAGTCATCCCCGACTGCATCGAATCCGACCACCGTCAGAGCCTCAAGAGCCGCCTCAAGTACGGCAACGAGTTCTCGCTTCGGAAGCGGCTGCGTGCCCTGTTCGATCGCATCCCGGACGACGTAGCGGCGCGCATCGCCGGAAACGTGCCACAGTTCGTGGGCAAGGTGGTCGACACCAGAAACTACTTCACCCACTACGATCACGCGTCCCAGGCGGGTGCCTTCGCCGGGAAAAACGCATATGTTGCCGCGGAACGCCTGCGTGTTCTTGTCGTTGCGAATTTCCTGCACGACCTCGGTATCGGCGATGGCAATCTACTCACCGTTCTGGAGCGCAGCCGCGAATTCCAGCATTGGATGGGCCAGACGCTTGACCTTTGAGTCAGCTGGCACAGCGGAAACCAATCAGGGATCTGACGGCGGAGGATGCCTCGGTTCTTGTGGAACAGAATTGAGAATCGGGTGGGCTGTCCGAGACGAGTCAGCCGGACTAACCAAACAGGTTTTCGCGAGTCACCGTTGCGATCTGCTCTTCGAGCCACGCGACTCGCCCCAGCCCCAGGCCGATGTGCCGATAATTCAGGGCGAGTGTCGAAGCCACCGCGATTTCGACGTTCGTGTGCGCGATTTCGCGGTCGTAGCGGCTCAACGCACTGACGCCGTGCTCGATAACGTCCAGGTAGCGCTGCTTGTCCTCGGCAAGGCGTTCGCACTCCTGGTCGAAGAGTTCACGGATGCGCTCAAGACGCTTCTTCGGGTTCTTGGGCATGGTCGCTTCGAGATAGCGGCCTGCCTGTTCGTCGGGCGGAATCTCGGAAACCTGAATCGGCACCGCGCCATCACCGGCGGCCAAGTAGTGCCATGGGTGTGACGGGTCGTATGCGTTCGTCGAGGCGGGTGGCCCAGCTACGTGTTGTCGCATCCATGCGTCAAGCAAGTCGGTCGCCTCCTGACCGAATCCTTCGGCATAAGCGGCGAGTGCGTCGGCATACGTCTGCTTCAGTCGCTGTTCCTCCGATCGGCATCGCTCCTTCAGTTGCATGGAGGCTTCAGGCGTGCGAGGCGGTTTCCCGGTACGAGGATGACAACCGTTCCGCGCAGCGTCCTGTACGACGCCGAGGTCAATCAAGAGGGCCTGCAACTCGTGCGAGTGCTCCGTCGTGATGGCGAGCGCGTCCTCAGCATCGGGTTCGATCGGCCCTTCGGTGGTCCAGCCGAAAACGCCGTGTGCGACCGCGTCTGGTAGCGGTTTCGCGACCGGTGCAACCTGGTTATCTGGATGAGAACAGTCGCCTGCGACGATGGGTGGCAAGGTGGCGTCGCCGTCGAACTGGGCCTCTTTCGGAGGCGCCACAATTTGTTGTTCGAGTGAATCGTTCTTGCGGGTCTTCGCATGAGCACGCTGCGGTAGTTGGTCCGCATCGTCCTTTGCCCAATCGAACATCTGCTGGGGTCGTTCCATAAGCCTCCGTGGCGGTATTGGTTGCGTTGCGTCTCAATGGCGTTATGGAAGAAAGCGAGGGTCGTGTCTCTCAAGACCAACTGCTCGACCAAACTCGCGGAAGGAGAGTCAATAGTGCAGGCACGTTGGACGGCGGAAACGTCCATGTTGAACGTACTGTCAACATGCCTCATTTAGTGAACATGGGCACTTCCCGCGAGACCCTCGACGCCCTTCGAAGCTCGTTGCCGCGGCTTCGCACCTGGGACACCGTGGTCTGTCAAGTTTTCTCGCAAAAAAACTTGACGCAGCATCCTCAATCGTCGACATTCCCGGCATGGCAACCGGCCCTCGACCATCGCCGAACTCCCAAGGCGTCGCCGCCATCGTACGTCGACGCATCGAGGACGGTGGCGAACGCCTGTGGCGGCTGGAGGATTTTCGCGACCTGCCGTTCGCCGCCGTGGCGCAGGCGCTATCACGGTTCGCCAGGGCGGGTAAGATCGAGCGGCTGAGCAAAGGCGTGTACTACCGAGCCCGGGAGACAACCTTCGGTAAGAGCCGGCCCAACCCGGCGGCGATCCAGAAGCTCGCTACCTGTCGAAAGACCATGTTCCCGGCCGGCGTCGCGGCGGCCAGCCTGCTGGGCTTCACGAGCCAAACCGCCGGTCGGCGTGAACTGGCCACGAGCGCCCTGAGCCTACCTCGAAAGCTCGTTGGCCAGGAGACCATCGTGCATGCCCGTCGCCCCGAGGCCTGGTCCAGGCTATCCGAGGCTGATGCCGCCTTGCTCGATTTTCTACGGCGCGCAGGGCGCACCAGCGAGCTTACCCCACAAGAGACAGTCCGTCGGACGCTGGAGTTGGTGGCTGAGCGCGGACGCTACCGGCGTCTTCTCGCCGTCGCCAACACGGAGCCACCGCGCGTGCGTGCCATGCTTGGCGCCTTGGGACAGCAGTTAGGGCGACCGGCACGGGAACTGAAGCAATTGCGGGATTCCCTGAATCCGTCGTCACGCTTCGATTTCGGATTGCTTGCCGATCTGGAACATGCCCGAGCTTGGCAGGCGAAGGAGCGCCGCTGACGTGAGACTCTGCGAGCATCCAGACTTCGAGCAGGCGGTTGTCCGGGCGGCAGAGCACTTCAGCGCTCGTCGCCTTCGCCCGGCCATCATCGAGAAGGACTATTACGTCACTGAGGCGCTCCGCGCGATTGCCGACGCCGCCGGCGACAAGGTGATCTTCAAAGGTGGAACCAGCCTGTCCAAAGGGTGGGATTTGATAGAGCGATTCTCAGAGGACATCGACATCTTTCTTGATCCGCTCGCGTTCACGCCGCCCCTCAAGGGTCGCGCGATCGACCGTGAACTGAAACGGCTGCGCGATGCGGTGGGCCAACATCCGGCGCTGAAGTTTATTGCCGACGAGAGCCAAACTATCGGCCGCTTCGGCCGGAGTGACCACTTCGCGTATACCCAGCATTTCGGTGGTCCCGGTGAGGTACGCGACCGTGTGCTGCTCGAAACCGGAACCGCAAGCGGACGGGAACCGACGAGCACCGTTGCGTTGCGGTCGTATCTGGCTGAGTTCCTGGAAGACACCGCGCAACCGATCGGCGCAGAGGACGAGGCGAGTTTCTCGTTACGACTGCTGCACTTCCGACGCACGTTCGTCGAGAAGATGTTTGCCATCCACAGCAAAGTCGAGTTGTTGAAGCGCGCGGGGCAGCCGATCGGCTCATACGCCCGCCACTACTACGACCTCTACCAGCTCGCAGCCCGGCCGGAAGTCCGCGCGATGCTCAGTTCCGAGGAGTATGCGACCATCAAGACCGACTACGACAAGATCAGCCGCGCCCACTTCCCGAAGAGCTACTTCCACCCCGAGGATATGAGCTTCGCCCGCAGCGACGCGCTCTTCCCGCCGACGGACCTGGCGGTCCTCATCGGTCCGGTGTACGAACAACAATGCCGGACGCTCTGCTATGGCCCGTTTCCGTCCTGGGACGAAGTGCAGGCGCTCTTCAATGAACTGCGGGACGTACTCTGACCGCTTGCGGGATGCGGTCTGAGGTAGACCGTTGTCGCACTTGACCACATTTGACCACTTCAATGTGGTAATACTGCCCTCAGACGCGAGAAAACGCGATAGGATGCGACGACTTGCGAAAGCGACGAATCGCGGTAAACTCCTTGTACACAGTGGTTTGCTGAGCTAATCGGCGATCCCGAAGACCCGGCTGTTAACCGCTAGGTCGTAGGTTCGAATCCTACTCGGGGAGGTTCGTTTAAGTCCCGCCGAGTCCGTCACTTACGGACACCTGCCCGCGTCGGGTAGTGCGGCCTGGAAGTCGTGCCAAAACGGTAATTACCGTTACTGAGTCTCCGCTTGGCTCCGGTTCGTAAGTTCGTTCTGCATAAGTTAAGCCCTCCCCAGGTGCGACCTGCCGGCAGCCGAGTTGATCGCGTGGTGCGCGGAGATGCTCAAGGCTGACCGCGTGGGTTTCATTTGCGATCAGGAGCTCCGGACGCTGCGACAGCAATTCGAGGCGCCGCGGCCATCCTGACCCATCGACCGTCGCCAGCTGACGATGCCGGGCCCCTCAAATCCTCTCCCGCACGCTCACCGGAAAGACACGGCGGATCGTGCCCGCTCGGCTCCAGTCTTTTCTGACAAGGGTTTACGCGCATCCGGGTACCCCCTAAACGACCGGACCGGCAGGCTGCGCGTCACCTTACGCGTCACTTAGGGTTTTTTCCGCCTCGGACGCGGTGTCCACGATCGCGTTCAGCACCCAACGGGCCTGGACGTCATCATCGTCGACACGCTTGCTGCGGTAGGTGAGGGGTTGAAACGCGCGCCGTACCGCACACAGGATTGCCTGGGCGACGTGGATCACCGCATCTGCTACTCGGGGACATCCGTGCTACGGTGCGTTGTACTGTTGGCGTCCGCTCCGTGTGCCCAGTCTGTCGGGCATGTCTGCAAGTATGTACGCGGTTGCGGCCATGACGGCGACGTTCTGAGACAATTCGGCCGGGTCGACTTTGTCCAGCGTATCGGCGCGGGAGTGGTGGTAGTCGAAATAGCGCGATTCTTCGACCTCGTGCCCCATGAGGATTACTTCCGCTGATTTCATCGGGCCGATGTCGGCGCCGGAGTGTCCGGGGCGGGCGTGCATTGGTCCGATGCTGGTGAACAGGTCGATGATCTCGCGCATCTGTTCGGCGGCGATGCTTTCGCGCGTTTCGTCGACGCAATCAATACCGTAACCGGTCGGCCTGAAAGACCCCGAATCGGACTCGATAGCGGCCACGTGGTTGGCAAGTTCGTCGGCATGGTCTTTGGCGTACTGCTTGCCACCGCCGAGTCCGTTCTCTTCATTGGTCCACAACACAACGCGGATCGTGCGCCGGGGGATCATGTTCAGGCGGCGGAGCACATTGATCGCTTCCATCGCTGTCACGCAGCCGCCGCCGTCGTCGTGGGCGCCGTGCCCGACGTCCCAGGCGTCGATGTGCCCGCCGATGACGACGATTTCTTCCGGATTGGTTCGCCCGACGAGTTCTCCGACGACGTTGGCCGACTGTTTGGGGTCGAGCGTGCGGGCTTCCATCTTCAGAGTGACAGTGACAGGCACTCCGCGAGCGGACAGACGCGCGAGCATGTCGGCGTCCTCGGTCGAGACGGCCGCGGCGGGTATCTTGACCTTGGCGTCGCCGTAGCCCATCCCGCCGGTGTGCGGTGAGCGGTAGCTGCGGGCGGTGACGGATCGAACGAGGCAGGCGACCGCGCCTTTCTCGGATGCGATGCGAGCCCCTTTGCCGCGAAAACGAACGGTCCGTCCGTAGCCCGCGCCATGTGTCGGGTCGTAGGGCGGCATGGGGTTGTTGAACAGGACGATCTTTCCGCGGGCGCCGTCACCGAGCGTGTCGAGTTCCCCTTCATCGGCCACGACGACAACCTCGGCCGTGATGCCTTCCGGCGGCGTCGAAACTGAACCGCCCAGTCCGAGCATGGCAAGTGGTACCCGCTTCGGCTCGTTCATCATCAGCGACTCGGAGCCGCGCTCCCAATGGGGGACCGTCACGGGTTCGAGACGCACGTTTTCCTGGCCGTCGGCGCGCATGGCGCCGGCCGCCCAGTGAATCGCCTCGTCCAAACCGGGCGAGCCGCTCAAGCGATATCCGATTTCGTCGCAGAGGTGCTGGAGCTTGGCGTACGCATCGTTGCTTGCGAGCGCCGCGTCGATGATGCGCTGCGCGTCGACCGCGTACTGCGCCGCAATAGATGCCTTCTTTGTGTCCGCTGCCTGCGACGTCGCCACCAAGGATGCCCAGACGACCACCGTGATTGTTCGCATACCGATCCGCCTTTCCTGAAGAGCCCGAACTCACCGAGATGCGTACTATACACGATCATGGAGTAGGTACGCGATATGTCCCAACTCGGGGAGGATCAACTCGTTCATTGCCAAGCGCACCGCGGCCGGGGAGCCTGGCATGCTGAACACGACGCAGCGACCCATCACGCCGGCGACCGCCCGTGAGAGCATGGCGGCAGGGCCGATGTCGTCAAAGCTCTTCATGCGGAAGAGTTCGCCGAACCCGTCGAGGCGCTTATCGAGTAGATCGACGACCGCTTCGTAAGTTGTGTCGCGGCGGGTGAGACCGGTGCCGCCGTTGATCAGCACTGCACCGCACGGCGAGCCGTCGCGTTGTTTGATGAGCAGGTCCCGAATGAGTTGAGGATCGTCCTTGACGATGTCGTGCGCGTGAACGCTGTGCCCACGCTCGCCGAGCAACTCGCAGATCAGACGCCCGCTGGAGTCGGTCTCGATCGTGCGCGTGTCGCTGATCGTGAGCACCGCGCAGGTCACCGATGCGATTTCCTTGCCCGCGTGATTCGGTCCCGGCATCGCGTTCCTCTCAGCGCAGTGGTTTGATTCCTTCGGCGGCGCGAAACTCGTTTACGCGTGCCTTCAGCTTTGGATCACGACCGACAAAGGCGACGAGTTTCGCCGTGGAGATGCCGAGCTTTCGAGCGGCGAGCGATACCCGACAGCCACACGCCTCGATCAGATCGAGGACCTCGGCGAGGACGAGATCGTAGCGATGGTCCTTCATGCCCACGTGCAACCTCCCGTCGCGCGTCAGGCATTCCGCGACAGTCGGACCGGGCTGGTAGCGGCCCGGATCGATGGGCGCTCGGATTTTCAATGCGATCGTGCGTCTCAGGCGTTTGAGCGCTTTGGCGCGGTTCTGGTGCTGCGAGCGACTCTCGACCGCCATACCGACCATCTGTGTCGGCTTGTGTCGCACTCGGACCGCTGAGTCCGTCTTGTTCCGCTTCTGACCGCCGGGACCGCGAGCGCGATAGCGGTCCACCTCCGACTGCCCCAGCAGGACGCTGTCGTCCGCCGAGATATACGCGTCGCGCTGCGGGTCTATCAGTTTTTCGCGATCTTGAAACACGCCTGAATCCGCCAAACCGGTCGTGGTGATGATATACCACAATGGCGGGCGGTGTGCGCCGGGTGGCACTGGCGTGGGTGAATGTGTTGCGTGCCGAGGACGGTGACCGGCATCGTTGTCATTCCGATCGCATCGATGAATCTAGTCGGAATGTCCTTCCAGCCAGATTCCTCGCTGCGCTCGGAATGACTGGAGAGGTTGACGACGTGCAGATATGACCGTCGCGTACCGCTGGCGACATGAGCTACCACACTTCTTGGGATGCACCCCGCCGGGTGCGTGTCGCGGTGTGTGGGTTGACACCAGTGGGTATGATTCGGACAATTATAGCGATTGGAGCGCCCGTCAGGATGGCCGTGAGAACCGTAAGATTCGTTGAAAAAGAAGCTTACCGTGATGGCATTGATGATGCGGTTCGCGTGCTGGACGAGGGTGGGCTTGTTATCATCCCAACCGAGACGGTGTATGGTGTAGCTGCCCGAGTGGACCGGCCCGGCGGGATGCGCCGGCTGGCGGAGGCGAAGGACCGAACCGACGAAAAGCCGTTTACGGTTCACATCGGGCAGCGAAGTGACATCGAGCCTCTCGTCGGCGGCTTGGGCGCGCTGGCCGGGCGGTTTGTCAAAAAGGCGTGGCCGGGTCCGCTGACGATATTATTCAGCGTTGCGGATCCCGCGCGAGCCGGGATCGCCGCGAAGGTGGATTCGCAGGCGATGTCGGCGATGTTCGCTGCCGGGACGGTCGGACTGCGTTGGCCTGACAACCACATAGCGGGCGACGTGCTCCGACGTGTCGGTGGTCCGGTGGTGATGGCCAGCGCGAACCGCGCGGGACGGGAGCCGCCCGCGACGGTTGAGCATGCGGTCGAGGAGTTGGGGGAGGTTGTCGACTTGGCGCTCGACGGGGGGCGCGCACGATACAGTCGGCCGTCTTCAATCGTCCGCATCGAAGGCGGCAGGTATGAGTTGGTCCGTGAGGGCGTGTTCGACGAACGGATGGTGCGTGGAATGGCTCAGATGAACGTGCTCTTCGTTTGCACGGGCAATACGTGTCGCAGCCCGATGGCGCAGGGGATCGCCGAGATTCTGATCGCTGAACGGTTGAGCTGTTCCGTGGACGAACTGGCGGGGCACAACGTGGGTGTGTCTTCCGCGGGCACCGCCGCTTTTCCCGGCGTTCCACCGGCGCAACACGCTGTCGATATCCTGGCCGAGAGAGGTCATGACATATCGGGGCGCTTGTCGGAGCCGTTGAGTGTCGGGTTGATTAATCAGGCGGACCACATCTTCGCCATGACCGCGTCGCACGTGGAGAGTGTGGTTCGGTTCCTGTCGGCCGCGGCGGACCGCGTGGAGACGCTTCTGGCGAACGAAGACATCGCCGATCCGATCGGCGGCGATCGTAGTGTGTACAACGAATGCGCCGGCATCATCGAGACGGCACTGAAGGAACGACTAAAGGAGATCGAGCTTTGAAAATCGCCCTCGCCAGCGACCATCGTGGTTATGCAGCCAAGCAGAAGATCATGAGCCTTCTCGTCGAAGGGGGGCACACGGTCGACGACTTCGGGTGTGACTCGAACGCGAGTTGCGACTATCCCGACCATGCGTTCGGCGCCGCCGAGTGTGTCGCGGGCGGGAAGGCTGAGCTCGGCATTCTCTTTTGCGGAACGGGGATCGGCATGTCGATAACCGCCAACAAGGTCGCGGGTATTCGGGCCGCTCTGTGTCACGACGAGTTGACAGCCGAGTTGGCCCGAAGGCACAACGGGGCGAATGTGCTGTGTCTGCCGGCTGACCTCATCGGTGACGAACTCATGAAACGCGTCGTGGAGATCTGGCTGAACACGGCGTTTGAGGCGGGCCGTCACGAACGGCGGTTGAACAAAATCACCGCGTATGAAACGAATGGCAGCGCCTGAGCACGGGCGTTTCAGCCGCCAATGACCGGTTCGTCTCCGTCGCTGATGCCGTCGCCGTCGGTGTCGGGGTTGAGTGGATCGGTTCCGATGGTCAGTTCATCGCCGTCGGTCAACCCGTCCTGGTCGGTGTCCTGGGCGAGTGGATCGGTTCCGAGGGTGATCTCGTCACCGTCGAATAGCTGGTCGCCGTCGGTGTCCTTGAGGAGGGGATTGGTTCCCAGTTCGACCTCCGCCCCGTCGCCTAACCCATCGTTGTCGTAATCGGAATCGAGCGGGTCCGTTCCGGCGGCCTGCTCGTCGCCGTCGCTAAGTCCGTCGGCGTCCGTGTCGGCGTTCGCGGGGTCCGTGCCATCGGTCACCTCCTGCCCGTCGAGCAGTCCGTCTCCGTCGGAGTCGGGGAGTGTGGGATCGGACCCGAGCGACAGTTCCGCGCCGTCGGTTAGCCCGTCGGCGTCGGAGTCGGCGTTCGTGGGATTCGAGCCAAGGACCAGCTCGGTGGAATCGAGAATCCCGTCGTCGTCGGTGTCGGGATCGAGCGGGTCGGTTCCGGCCGCGGCTTCCGCGCCGTCGTCGAGTGCGTCGCCGTCGCTGTCGGGGTTTTGCGGGTCGGTTTGGCGCGTTATCTCATCACCGTCGTTCAGCGCATCGCCGTCGGTATCGGGGTTGAGGGGGTCCGTGTCGTGGGTTGTGCGTTCGTCGAAATCGGTTAGCCCGTCGGCGTCGGTGTCCGGCGCGAGCGGGTCGGTTCCGATTCGGGATTCCTGGAAATCGGTCAAGAAGTCGCCGTCGCTGTCGGGATCGAGCGGATCGGTTCCGAGTTCCAACTCGATGTTGTCGAGCAGGCCGTCGTCGTCGGTATCGATCGCCCGCGGGTCAGTGCCATGGATTGACACTTCGTCGAAGTCCGATAAAGTATCGCCGTCTGAGTCCTGCTCGGGATGCGCGAGTGCGAAATCGTCGAGTCCGTCCCCGTCGGTATCGGTCAACAGGGGGTCCGTGCCGTGGATCAGCACTTCCTCGGAGTCGCTGAGCCCGTCCCCGTCGGTATCCGGAACGAACGGATCAGAGCCGGCGGCGAGCTCGGACGAATCGTCGAGCCCGTCTTCGTCGGTGTCGGGGCTGAGGGCGTCCGTACCGAGGGACTCCTCCTGGGCGTCGTTCAGTCCGTCGCCGTCGGTGTCGGCGCGTCCCGGGTGGGTGCCGAGGGCGATCTCCTCCGCGTCGGTGAG
>JAJDDR010000362.1 GCA_029260255.1 Phycisphaerae bacterium | reverse complement strand
CCGCTGCGTTTGTCGATCACCACCACCGCCTGACGATAGTGGATCGAGTGTTGCACCCGACCGTCAGAGTCCGACAGTGTGGTTTCGTCCGGCAGCAACGCCACCATCGGAATGACGCCGTCCGCGATGCGCATCTGAGGCCCCGGCGTCAGCCCGAGCAGGTCGCGCTCCCACAGAACGTCACCCGCACGCTCCGGATCGGTGTCCACCCCCACCAGATGCCAGAGATCGCCCTCCGTCGTGTCTTCGACGCCCGACATCACCAGGACGCCCGATTCGAGCACGCCCAGCTTCGCGCCGCCGACGAGGCTGTCATACTGTTGCTCAAAAATGATGTCCCCGCTCCGCGTGTCGATCAGCCAATGGTAGCCGCCGGCCACACCGACCACCAGGCGCCCTTCCACCGGCTCGAACAGCGCCGTGGGATCAGCCGGCAGCGGCAACGACCACAAGCGCGTACCAGTTCGCGCGTTATAACCGATCACCGCATGATCGCTCGGTCCGCAGAGCACGCCGTCGCTGTACGAAATGGGCACCACAATCCCGTCGTCGTCGTCCGGCTGGCTGAACTTCAGCTTGCAGAGCTGCTCGCCGTTGGACACGCTGAACACGTGTACCGCTTCCAGGTTCGGATCCGCGGTCAACACGAAATCATCGCGGATGCGAACCGCGCCGACGGACTCCGACCGCATGTTGCGCTTCCAGATCAGGCGCCCGTCGACCAAACGTCGCACCGTCAACATGCGCGGCGCCGAAAGATACGCGATCCTGCCGTCGCCCACGTCCGTCGAGTCGTTGCGCAATGCCGGGTCGCCGAAAAACGAACCGCCCTCAAACGGCTCGGCCCACAAACGCAAGCCCGTCATGACACCGACCGCGTGAATCCCGCGGCGGCTGTTGATGATCGCCGTCTGTCCGTCGACCAACGCCGTGCGCTGCTCGAATCGCACGCCGCCCCCCGTGTTGATCTGCGGCTGAGCCCCGCCGTACGCGAAATCACCGTGCAGAAGAAGCTCAGACTCCCACTCGATCTCACCCGTCTCGACAACGTACGAGCGCAACGTGCGCGGTGGTGCGAAGCACAAGACACGCTCCGATTGTGATTCGAGCCGTTCCCCGCGGAAGCCCACCAACCCCAACAAATCTTCCTGCGGCGGCTTCGGATACGCCAGCCGCGGAACGATCGTAAAAGGAGCGGGCGCCACCGCTCGCCCATGTCCGGCCGCGATCGACGAGTCGATACCGCGCCGCCGATCCGCCGACAGGGTCGCCACCTTGACGGCGCCGACCTCCACGTCGCCGAACTCCCGATCGAGGCGATCCGCGATTTCCGTCGCCGAGCGGGCCAACGACTGGGACCGTCCCAGATACAAATCAAGCAACGCGAGAAGCGCCTCCGCCGTTCGCGTCCGGTCCGACGCGCGGCGCACCGATTCCAACAGATGCTGCTCGGCACGTTCCGGCTTGCCGCGCTCCGTTTCGAGTCGTCCCAGCGCGTTGAGCGCCGCCTGGTCCCAGCCGTCCAGCACTCGGCAGTCCGCAAGCGCAGGCAACTCGTGCCGCGCGGCGGTCCGTGTCTCGGGCGACGCCAGCCGCGCAAGTGCATCTGAAAAAAAAGCTCCGACTTCCTCAGACAGAGCGCGTCGCTCGCTCGTACCCAACTCCGGCTCGATGCGCCCGAGCACCTCACCCACCGCAGTGCGCGCGTTCAACTCGACGGGGCTCGAATCGGCGTCGATCGTGTCGTCCGCCGTGATGCTCCGACCCAGCGAAAAAAGCGCGCCGTACGCCTCCTTGAACCGGCCGATCCGGCGCAGCTTCCGACCCAGCGCCATGTGCGCGGCAATCCGATCGCGCCGACCGATTGCGGCCGCGACGGCCTGATGAAGATACGACACCGCGGCCTCGCTCGCCGTATCAGGCGCGTTGCCCAACTGCTTCAGCGCCTCGACCTGAAGATGTGACGCGTACACCCGGTGCGACTCCGCGTCCGGCGAATCGCCGAAACGCACTTCTTTCAGCGCGTCAAGCGCGCGGTGCGGCTCACGATTCAACAACTCCATGTACGCCAGCCGGATCGCCATGCTGACGTCCGTCGGGTCCGCGCCGTGCGCGGCCAGCGTGTCGGCATACGAATCGCGATCCGGAAACGCACGCAGCTCGCTCGTGTCGAGACTGATCAGCGAGCCCGCCGAACAGACCAGATTCCCGAACGGCGTCTGATCCGCGGGGAGTTCGTACGTCTCGGCGATGTCACCCGTGGCGCGGTCGATCGCCCGCAGCGATGAACGGTCCGGCACGTAGATCATCTCGCCGCACATCACCGCCCGCGCCGTCGCACCCGGCACCGGCGCCCGCCAGGTGTACGCCCGGTCGCGAATCGAAACGTGGCTGATGTCCTCACCGCCGACCCACACGCTGTCGCGGTCCGCCGCGATGACGTATCGATGCCGATCCCGAGGCAACTCCCACATCAGCGACCCCGTCAGACGATCGAACGCCAGAAGACGCTCATCATCGCTCGGCGCAAGAATGACCGTACCGCCCACGATGACCGGTGGACCACTCAACCACTCGGGGCTCGCCGGCGCTACCGGGCGAAATCCCCGACGACCGCGCTGCACCGGAGGAATCCGGTAGCGCGACGCCCAGCGAATCGTGCGCCTGCCCGCGTCGATCGCGAACAGCAACCCATGCCCCGTCGGCACGTACACCGTTCCGTCCGCGTGCGCGCAGAACAACGCCGCCGCGCCGTCGACCGATCGCCCGCTCAGGGCGCACAGGAAAATCCGGCGAACCATGTTCCCGGTTGTCGGGTCAAGCACCCCCACGTACAGATCCCCGGAATACGCGAACGCGACCCAGAGGTCCTCGCCAACGCCAACCGCCGGAGCCAGAAACTGTGCCCGCTGCAAGCGCTCGTCCGGGTCACCGCCGCGACCGCGCTGCCATCGCCGCTCGCCCGTCAGCGCGTCATACGCCACCAGCCGATTGCTCGTGTCCGTCGGCTTAGAAGACTGCCGCGCGACAACCCCCTGGATCACAACCACGCCGTCGGCCGCGAAATCGACCCCCGCGTCACCGCGTTCCACACTGAAGACAAGTCCGTGAGCAGACGTGAGACTGCCCACCACGTAATCCGAAAGCAGTTGTTGTTCGCTGGTGCCCGCACCCGTCTGGGTCCGCGCCCGTTCCGCGATCCCCTCCACCGATCGCTCGGCCGTCCACAGCACGCCGAAACTCTGAAGGTCAATCGCCGTACATTCACGCCCCGCCTTCACGAACACCCGACCGTCCACCACCACCGGCTGAGTGACCGGCAGCAGGTCCGGACGCAAAGCGTCCAGGTCAGGCCAAACCCCTGGAATCACCGAGGGAATCGGGCGCCGCCACGGCAAATGCTCCGCGACGGAAGGCACCACCGCCTCCATCATCCCCGTGCAAGCCCCCCCACCGCCGGGTCCCGTCCAGTCGCCACTCGAGCGGCTCGACGCGGACAACGCACCGCCGCGCGAGCCCGAAACGAACGACTCGACGGCGTCAGCCACACCGCCGGACGTCCCGCCCTTCGCCTCGCGTGCCCGTGCCAACGCCCCGGCCGCGCCCGTATCGTCCCCCTGCAATTCCAGCGCGATCGCCTTCAACAACTCGATCTCGGGAAGCGAGCCGCCGCCGTCCGGATGAACGATCAGCGCTTCCTCGAGGACGGCCAGCGCTTCAGCCTCGCCCCCCAGGTCCAACAGCCATGACGCCAAGAGTTTCGCCGACTCCACGCCCGACGCCGTGAGCAGATACCGGTCGCATATCAGGCGCAGTGCATCGAGATCACGGTCGCGACGGGCCTGCTCCAGCAAACCCCTGGCGCGCCCGTCGTTGAGAACGTGGTAAGCGTCCAGCCCCTCCTCGGGCAGCGAGGCCAACATCTCGTAGGCGTATCGGCGGGGCGACACATACAACATCGCGTCCACGCCGCTCTGCCGGAGTCCCGCCGGGTCGGCGATCACGCGCGAGAGCGAATCGATCGCCAGTTTCCAATCTGCCCGGTCGACGGCGTCTTGAGCGTTGCGAAACAGGTTGGCGACCTCGGACGACTCCTCAACCACCGGCGCCCCTTCGGTAGCCGTCGGTCTGGCCCCCTTCCGTTGAGCCTGCGCGCGCACATCCGGCGCCGCCGAACCCGCCAGCACAACCACCGCGAACACCCATACGACTTGTCGCCCGAACAACGCCTCCACTTCGACGGAATCCTCCCCGGGCAATCGCCCTCGATCACCCTCTCAACCATTCTGGCGCATCGCCAACCGAACACGTGCGGGTTGCACGAACTTCTGATCGAGCCGCGACCGCGCGGCCGCGGATGCCGGGATATCGGCAGCGATTGCCCCCTGACGTGACGATCATAGCGATCTCAACGACCCCAAACCAGTTGCTCGACCCCCATGGCGACGATGTTACACATACGATGCGCACAATCGCCGAATCCCGATCAACACAGTTTTCTACGGGGATTACCCGAGTCGGCCCGCCCGCGGACCAATGTACCGTCGCCCCTCGTGGACGGCGAGTGGCACCGCCAAGCGCGGTGCGACCATGTGCTGCTCAATTGGAGCCGCCACTACAGGTATCCAAGATCCCGCAGGCGATTCCGGATGATCTCCTCTTCTTCGGGCGTGTAGCCCGATCGCTCGACCGGCTCGAGCAGGCGTAGACCCTCGAGCGCTGAAATCACCCGCCCGGTGCACGCTTCGACCGAGCCGGCTTCCGTGTCCAGTGTGACCTCCGGCTTGATCGGCTCCTCATACGGCGCGTTGACGCCCGCCACGTGCTCGATCTCTCCCCGCTTCGCCCGTGCAAAAAAACCGTGGGTGTCGCGCGCTTCCAGTACGTCCATCGGAGCGCGACAGTAAACCTCGACGAGCCCGGAGAGCCTCCCCCGCACCGCGTCCCGCGCGTCACGATACGGCGACACCGCGGTGACCACAGCGACAACCCCGTTGCGGTTCAGCATCAGGCACTCGTACCCCAGTCGCTGGACGCTCGTCTCGATCTCCTCCCGCGTGAACCCGAGGCTTCGGTTCACCTCCTTGCGGATCCGCGCCGAGTTCAGAAACTCGACGTGGCAGCCGCGCTGGCGAAGCACATCCACCACCTGCCGCGCAATCGTAGACTTCCCCGACCGCGGCAGACCCGTAAACCAGATCGTGAATCCCGGTTGTTCGTTCACGGCAGCGCCAACGCTTTCATCATCCGCACACCTTCAATCGCTCCCGAGTTTCAACATAGGCCAATACAGCCCCATCGTCAGCAACACCACGAACAATGCCGCCAGACTCATGAACACGCCACGCCGAACAACGTCGCGAACACCGTAATACCCTGACGAAAAGCAAATCGCGTTCGGCGGCGAGCTAATCGGAAAACTGAACGCCAACCCCGCCGGAATCGCCACCGCCATCGTCATCGTCACCGCATCGATGCCCGTCGCCTCGCCCAGCGAGTAGCTGATCGGTATCAGAATCGCCACCGCCGCCGAATTGCTGATCCCCTCCGTCAGCACGATCGCCGCCGTCGCGACACCCCCGAGTATCACGATCCGTGGCACCGTCGAATCCAACTCGCCGGACACCGATCGAACAATCCACTCGATCGCGTGCGTCTCGTGCAGCGCCACGCCCAGCGCCACCGCGCCACCATACATGATCAGCACACCCCAGTTCACATAGTCTTGAATCTGATGCCAATCCGCGATCTGAAGCACGAACAACAGCGTACCCGAAATCACCGCGATCACCGCCAGCCCGACCGATTGACCGAGCACCACCCACGCCAAGATCGTTGCCAAGCCCAGTATCGCCAGACGCAACTCCCGACCCGACATAGGTCCCAGGCGTCGTACCCGGTTGTCCAGCATGCGCGTCGCCGCTTGGATCGAATCGATGTCACAAGGGAAAGTGAACCGCAGCACCAACCACGCCACGCCCACCATCACCACCACGATGGGGGCGGCCGCACACATCCACTCGACGAAGCTGATCTGCTGCCCGCTGTACTCCGCCAGCATGCCAAGCGCCAGCGGCGCCCGCGCGCCGCCCAGAAACGTCCCCACGCCCCCGATGATCGATCCCCACGCCAGTGCCAAGAACAACGTCTTGGCGTACTGCGACTCATGCTTCTTGAGCTGGAGAATCTCCACGATCTCCAGCACGATCGGAAAGATCATCGCCGCCACCGCGTGCTCCGGCATCAGCAACGACAGAAAAGCCGCCGTCAGCAGCGTCCCCGTCATCAACTGCCGCGGGGATTTATCGAACCGTTGAAGGAACAGGAGCGTCAGACGCTTCGACAGACCCGTCGCGATCATCGCGCTCGTCAGCAGGAACACGCCGAGCATGAAGAAAACCGCTGTGTTACCGAACAGCGCGAACGCCTGCTTGCTCGGCATCACCTTGAGTGCCGGCAGAAGTGCAATCGCCAGCAGACCCGTCGCGGCCAACGGAATGTAGTTTGTCAGCCAAAGCGCGATGCACAGCACGAAGATCGCCAGGGTCCGCTGCGCCGCATCGGCACGAAACCCCTCCGGCACGTCGGCCAACACCCAGATGGGACCCCAGATCAGCACCCCCGCCGCAGCGGCTGCGATGCAAACAACGGCCGTCTTAATCAGTCGAGTCCGTGACACCGGTGTTCCGTCACCCGTCTCCCGCTGTAGCGTCACCCCTTCCGGGTGACAAGACCACCGAAACCCCCCGCCCTGGCACTAACCCACTAGTAATGCAAGATGGAGTGAATCGGCACGTCGCCAAGCTTCCGCCGGCCCGCCAGAGCGTCCAATTCGATCAGAAAGGCCAAGCCCACCACCACGCCGCCCAGCGACCGCACCATCTCGATGCACGCGCCCATTGTCCCACCCGTCGCCAGAAGATCATCCACCAACAGCACCCGATCGCCGGCCCTGATGGCGTCCGCGTGCATCTCCAGCGTATCCGTGCCGTACTCCAGCTCGTATTCCTGCGATTTGACCTCGTGCGGCAGGCGCCCGGGCTTCCGAATCGGCACAAAACCGGCGGACAGGTTCCGCGCCACCGCCGACGCAAAGATGAACCCCCGAGACTCCGCGCCGGTCACCACGGCAATGTTTTCCCGCAGAAACGGCTGCGTCAAATACTCGATCGCCAGCGACAGCCCGGCCGGATCGCGCAGAAGCGGCGTGATGTCCTTGAAAACGATCCCCGGCTTCGGAAAATCCGGAATGTCGCGGATCAACTCCCGCAGCCTGACATGCTCGACCTTCATTCCGGATTCGGTCACCAGACCCTCCAACTTGTTGTGGCACCGGTTTCCAATCCGGTGCAATCGAGGCTACCAACCCGGTTCTCGTTGCGCTCGCGGAGTCTCGCCACGGGTTGCGAGTTCTCGCTCCGCGCTGAACTGAACTGCGGGCAGCCAGACCCAACCCTAACCGTGCCCCGAGCCCAAGGCAATCCTCCGGTTTCAAAACATGGGTGCCCCATTCTCGCGCAGCAAGGCTGGGGGGGGGGATTGAAACCGCGCCGCCCGCGAAGACGCGCACGTCTGCTGTATTGTCCCCCGCACTCACAGGCGCCACGAACGCCAGGGGCGGTGTATTACCTCCCGCCACCGGATCGAACTCCGGACTCGGTCCCTGTGGGCAGGCGCAGGAGTTCGTTCCGCTGAAGCGAGTCAGTGCGTGATTTCGATCGTGGATATTACAGAACCCATTTGGCGGACACGCGCCGAAGTCGCTCCTCATATCAGCGAACGTCGCGAGGTGTTCGCCCGAGGACGTCGTGCCAAGTGTATCATAGTTCTGACACTCGCCCCGGACGTAATCATCGTTGCGAATCCCGCGCGGATTGCATCCTGGTGGCGCGCCGACACGAGGATATGCGTTGTCGTCACCCAGCGTCAGAAAATCGATCACTGTTTCCAGAGTAGCATAGTAGTGCATCTTGACGCCTCAAGCTGTGGGCTACGCCGGCCCGAGCCGCCGCATTCATGCGGCGCGGCCCTGCAACTACCAGTCCACGCTCGCAAGTAACCGCAAGAATGAGGAGTGAAGATACACTAATCGTTCTTACAGATTTCGCGCGTCACGGCTGTGGCATAGCTGCCCGGCGGGAGCGCGAAACGAAGCTCTATGTAGAAACCCAAGTCGTCTGTGTCGTCTTCGACGCCGGGGTCTTCGAGTGGGACGCGAAGCGGACGCCGGGCGCCGTCCAGTTTGATGCCGCCGACCGGGGTGAATTGTGCGATGTCGAGCCCTTCGCCGGTCAGCACGTCGGACTCAATACTCTCCGGCTCGCCGGTCGGTTGGGTCATGCGCTTTCCGAAGATGGGTCCGGTAGGCGATATCTCAAAGGCGTGGCAACGGGGTTGCTCCGCCGCGGCGTCCTCGACGCGGAAACAGGCGCCGTTAGTGTGCTTGAACGCCAGATCGCCGCATTCGATCGCGTCGAAGGCATGGACGCGCCGGGCGAGTACCATGTTGAACAGCTCGCTCTGGCACGCGGAGAGATACAGTCTGCGAAGCGTTCGGTCGACGGCGCGCCACGCTTTGCGACAGTCGCCGTTCGCGCGGATCACCGCTCCGCAGAGGCGCTGCTCGTCGCGGCAGTTCGCCGGCCACGCGTTCACAGCTTCGTCCAACTCCCCTTTGTCGAAGAGCTGCCGTGCAAGCAATTCCGCACCCGTGTCGCCGGGACCGGCGCGACCGAGGATTAGCGCGACGGCGCGTTCGAAGTCACCCACGATGACCGATCGCCCTATGAGCCCGTTGTCGCCGCGTGCGCCGAAGCGTTGGGGGCCGTAGTAGTTCGGCACGCCGCGCCGGGCCATGATCCCGACGATCTCGCGGGCGCGGTCAACGTGCTCCGGCGAAACGTCGCGTAACTTCAACGCGAAGCGGTTGCCTTTGAGATGGCCGGGCTTGAGCTTGTTCTTGTGTCGGTCGATCGCGACGATCTTGAGGTGCCCGAGATCGACATCCCTGAAGATCTCCGGATCAACGTGCTCGATCGACAGCGTCTGCCGAGTGACGGCGGCGGCGTCCTTGAGTCCTGCGTACCCGACATCACGAGGCTGCCTGCCGGCGGCCCGGGCGATGCGTCGCACGGCTTCGGGGGTGGAGAGGTTGCGTTTTTCGATGCGCAGGTACACGTGGGTTCCCTCGCCGGACGGCTCGTAGAGGGGAATCTCCTCGACAACGAAGTCCTCCGACCGCTGTTTGATGCTGCCCCCGATACCGGAGAGATCGGCCGTGAGGTACGGGAGGG
>JAJDDR010000361.1 GCA_029260255.1 Phycisphaerae bacterium | reverse complement strand
GCTTCGAGTTTGAGATTGGCGAGCGGCGTTGACGACTCCCCGATACGAAAACGCGGGTGGCGGGCCTTCTCCAGGAGCACGACCTTCCGCCCGACTCGCTTGGCGATCAGGGCGAGCAAACTGCCCGCAAAGCCGGCACCCAGAACAACGACGTCACACGATTCTTTTCGCATCGTACCTCTACTGTCTGACGGGGATGTGCCGGGGCTCCACGCATTGCGTCAGGTTCATCCGGTTGAGCCGTTCGACGCGCGCGGCAGCGTCCGCCGCGCCCTCCGTTGATTCTCTAATATCCCACAGGTCGACAAACACGCGGCCGCACCGTTTGCCCAGACCATAGTCGAAGACTTCTTCCACGGAATCGAGAGTTGGTGGCGCGAAGTCGCCGCGCGCGGCCAACTCCTCCATCGCACCGTTGCCCGCGCGCGTTGGTATCACCGCGCAGCATTCGACTCCCACATCAAACGCGAAATCGATGGACCGCTTCGCCCACATCACGCCCTCCGCGTCCGACAAGTACGGTGGACGAAGTAGAACAAACGCGCGCACTTGCACGCCGTTTTTCCTGAGCAGATGGGTCGATCGCTCGAACTCCTCCAGGGTCATTCGCTTGTTCAAACGTACGAGGACTTCAGGGTGGACCGTTTCCAATCCCATGGCCACGTGCATCTTGGCATCGAGCATCTCTCTGAACGCCATACACCGCCGACCGATTAGCCGTGGATGGCTCTCGACGATGACCGTGTCAAACCCCGACACCGCGTCCGCGATTTCTCGATAATCCTCCTCCGGAATCGCTCCGGGATCGAAGAAGTTCCCGCTGTTGTAGAGCTTGATGTGCCGCGCCGGCGGAAGTCGATCGAGCGCGTGGCGAATCTGCCCCGCGATGCTCCCTCGCTCGACCGGCTCATCGGTTGTGTTCTTCCACAGGTCGCACATCAGGCAGCGAAACGGGCATTCTCGATTGGTGAGAAACACGGTGGCGGTTTCCTCGACGTGTCCGTTGATCGCGTGTTCAGGCTCAACGAGGAAGGCGTAAGGCCGCGACGGGTCGACGCGGTTCTTCGGCCCGCGTCGACCGAGGATCCAGGCGTCGAGGTCGGTACCCGTGGCGTCAGTCGCAGAGGGCATGGAACGCTTTCCGGTACACCTGTGGGTCATCGGGGAAGATGTCGGCGAAGGCGCTCTTGGTCATCACCCCATGCTGGAACCGCCGCTTCTCGAACACCGGCAGGATCATACCCGTCAGTGCGCGTACGCCGCGCGATGCGATCTCGCCCTTGAGCTGGTACAGACGCTGGTGGTCCCAGTCGGTCAGTTCGATAAACGGGATGTCTTCGGCCACGGCGATGACCGAGGGCGCGGTGAACGGGCTGAACGGGCGGAATCCGGTGGTGACCGCGGGGGCGTACGTCCGAGCGTGCCCGCGGCTTTGGCCGCCGGAGTAGGTCAGGGAGTGCTTGATCGAGTCCACACCCCAACCCTCCTGATAGAGCATGGAGTTGTTCAGCACGCTGCGGATGGTCAGCTCCGGGTTCTCCTCAATGGAATAGTCCTTCAGGTTCTCGTCGCCGCCATCGCCGTCGATGAGGTACCGCCAATCGGGGTAACGCGCCCGAATCCCGCGGCACAGGGCGAGCGCCATCGCGCCCGCCTGGATGTCCAACGGTTTGTAATCCTCGATGACGCGAATGGCCTCCTCCAAGACAATGTCACTCCGTGACACTTCCACGGGCTCCAAGAACAACTCCAGGTCTAGCGACTGGAGAAACGCCCGCGCCTGGGCGAGGTCGTCGCCGCGCCCGTCTACGCTCAGCGTGAACGCCTTCAGTCGCGACGGGTTCATTCCCAGCTTCAGCATGGCGTGGTACGCGAGCACGAACACGGACCCGCTGTCGATGCCGCCGGAGAAACAGACGCCGATGGGCGCGTCGCTCGGGACGGTCTTCAGCCACTTGACGACCTCGTCGTAGACCGCGGTGACATAACGCTCGCCGATGGCGTCCAGATCGGCCGGCATCGTCCCGCGCGGCGGGGCGAAGAATCGCCGGTAGGTTGGGTTCGGATCGGGGCATCCCAGCAGGCGGATTTCCACCGCGTGGTGCGCCGGGATCATCCGTGTGTACGACGGGTGAAACTGATCGCCGAGCCCCTCCGACTCCAACCACGAGCGGATGGTGTCGATGCGATCGCTGATCACGAGTGCCGGTCCGGCTTGGAGTTTGGCAATAAAGTACCGCATGAGCCGGCCGATGGTGCGGGCCATCCGCACCGACGTGCCCTCGCGGCCGACGAGTGCGAACTGCCCGTCGATCCCGCGGATCGCGTCTGGATCGCCCGCGGCAACGATCGCGCGGGCCTCCTCGACGGTCATGTTGTAAATCGTGTTTCTTGACGCGTCCAACAGGTCGATCACGCGCGAGATTGTCTGCGTAGTATGCACGGCCGGTTCCTCCAAGATCATCCAGCGAGCCGCGCGAAATCATCGCTCAACGGTCCACTCCTGTCCAATCAAGGCGGTCACCAAGTGTCGAAAGGGGTGTGACCATTCTCTGTGGCATCGTTGGTCAGGGACATGCCGTTGGGCGGGTTCTACCCGCCGCAACCGAGGAAGAAGGCGGGTGGAACCCGCCCTACCCCTGGCATGCCACAATCAATGGTCACATCCTGTCGAAAGAGGTGCCTAACGAAGTCCGTGAACGATGCGTACCGCGACCCAAATGCGCCCGGACAATCCGCAATCGTCAATCCGCAATCGTCAATCCGCGATCCCCCAGCCCGCAGTCCCTCTCCGTGTCCTCCGTGCTCTCCGTGGTTCAAATCCCCAATCCCCCCGCCCTCCCTCACTGACAACTGAAAACTGAAAACTGGCAACTGACGACTCCCTACACCCCCGATCCGAACACCTTCTGAAACGCCTCGAAGTCGGCGAGGTCCACGTCGTTGTCCTTATCGAAATCGAACGGGTGACACGCGTCCGGCACGTCGCCGTCCGGCGGCACTCCGTAACACGCCTGAAACCCCCCGAAGTCCGCCAGATCGACATCCGCATCCAAATCCCCATCCCCCATCCGCCGGCCGAAGACCACCAACATGAACCCAACATCGCATGGAATCGTGAAGCTTGGGCTTCCCGAAACGACATCGTCGATGCCGTCGGCGTTCACGTCGCCTGCCAGCGACCGGTTCCATCCTCCCGGCCACGTGAATCCTTCCCGGCCGTCGAGGTCATTCACGTCCATCATTCCCGACGCGCCGATACCGGGTTTTCCGAAGACAACGGCCGTGAAACCCGCTTGCGCCAGCATGTCGTCGATTCCATCGCGGTTGAGATCCCCCGCGCGACCGCACGAGGCACTCGAAGACACACCACTGCGGTAGAACACAAACCCGTTCTTTCCGTTCAGGTCTTCCAGGAGGAACACGCCGTTGCGCGCAACGTTCGGTCCGCCGAACACAATGCCGACCCAGTTGCTGTCGGTGTCCACCCCCACGCCAATGTCGTCGTAGCCGTCCGCGTTGATGTCGCCGACTCCCGCCGGAACGCCCAGCTTGATCCGTCCAGCCGAGCCGGGCGGAGCCGCCGGACCGTTGATGATGAAACCGTTTGTCCCGTCCAGGTCCGCCAACTCAAACACGCCGTCGTGCCCTGCATCGAGTCCGCCGTAGACGACGTACGACTGCCCCTGAGACAGCGGCCGAGGCTCCGGGTACACGGCCGCTACCACAAGATCGTTGATTCCGTCGCCGTTAAAATCTCCTGCGGAGCCCACAGCGGCTCCCGCCAGATCCCCGGCGGAGATTCCATTCAGCGTGATCCCCTGCTTGGGCCCCAGGGAATCCGGCAGCACAATCAGTCCGGATTCACCGACCCCCCTGCCGCCGAACAGGATGTAGATCTGCCCCGCATCTGGTCTGCCGGGTGGACCGTCGCCGATCGCGGACACCGCGATGTCGTCTACGCCGTCGTTGTTGAAGTCGCCGATGGAAGCCAACCGGCGTCCGATGAGTGCCCACGTCGACCCACCGGCTATCATGAACCCGTTCGAGCCATCGAGCGCGTTGAGGTCGAAGGAGTCCGTATCGCTGAGGCCGGGGCCGCCGTACATCAGATAGGCCGCGCCCGCTAGGACGATGCCACCGGGACTGGCGAGGTGCGCCCCGACCAGAAAATCGTCGATACCATCGTTGTTGAAATCCCCGGCGGGTGCGACGGTGTCGGTCTCGTCGTTGGGATTGAGTCCTTCGATGCGCAGCACGTGGGTCTCCGGTGTGTCCAGGCTCCAGGAACCGTCGCCACCAATGCCCGGACGCCCGAACAGGACGTGGACAGCGCCCGGCGTGGCGTCGCAGTCGGGGCATTCCAACGGAAACCCTCCGCAGTCCGCCGGTGGATATGTGACACCGGGACCACCGCTAGCAATGTCGTCAATTCCGTCGGCATTGACGTCGCCGATGCCGACGGCCGAGCGCCCCAATTCGAGTGTGCGGTCTCCCAGTACGTGAAACCCGTTACGCCCATCGAGGTCGTCAGGCCAAACGCTCGTCGGAAACTGAGCATTGCCGGACGGCGCCCAACACGCAGACGCCAACATGATGGCGACAATGGCGTTTTTGTCTTTCATGAATGACATAGATTCTCACCTCCACTGAAGGCGGGTGAAACCCGCCCTACTCCAAGGAATACGTTACGGTGATGTGACGATGACTGCCGGTGTGCTGCCGGCAATATCGATCTTCTTCGTATTCGACGCAATCAGGAATGTCTGGTCGCCCGAAGATTCGTCGTAATGAACGTCCGCGACGAAGTCTCCGGCGGCGTCCGGCGAGACCGCGTAGGTGTACGTAGCCAGATAGCCGTGAGCCGACGTCTGAACGCCAGGGTCGATGTCCACTCCGCTGAGCATCTGCCCCGTCGCCACGTTGAACGCGGTGAAGTTGTCCTCGTGCTCGGCGAAGACGTAGTCGGCGCGCGGTTCGATCGAAATGTCGAGCAGTTCAAACTGTCCCGCAGTGCCGCCACTGACCGATAGTTCCAGTTGGTAACTCTGCAAATCGGCGAGGGCGCTCTGAGTGAATACGCGCAGCGTGACTGTGTCGCTCGCGCCCAACTGCGGCGCCCGGATGACCCTCAGCGCCGTCGCGCCGACGACCTCCGGCGGGCCCGACGCCATCGCCGACTGTCCGCAATCACACGGGTTCTTCCCGGCGAAGCAGTTACCCGCGTGATTGTAGTCGTGAATGTTGCAGAACCCATCGGGCGGGCAAGCGCCGAACGCCCCGCCCGCGTCGATGTTGATCGTATCGCACCCGTTGGTCCCGGCGAAACAGGTCAGGACGTGGTTCATATCGTGAATGTTACAGAATCCGTCCGGCGGACAGTCTCCGAACGGCCCGCCCATGTCGGCCGGGTTCGGATCGGTTGGCGTCTCGCAACAGGTCCCGCAGCAGTCCCACCAGACGCAGACATCATCACGTTTGCCGTCCTCGTCCGTGTCAGCACAAGCCGGCGTATCGGGACACGTGACGCAACTCCGGCAATTGGCCGGATCCCCCGTACACGACGGCGGCGGGTCGTTCAGCACGCCGTGCGGACACTGATGAAAATGATACTCGTCGGCGGTTGTGATCAGCCCGTCGCGATCGAAATCGAAGATCTCGCACGCCACGTCCGTCGAACACATGCACGTGCCGACCAAAACATCAAGGTCTGACTGGTCATTGGTTCCGTCCCTGTTGTAGTCACCCACCGCGACGACCGGATCATTCGCGGCAGTCAGCGTAACCAGCGCGGTGTAGGCGTCACCGCCGGTGACTTGCTGGACTTCAAGGGCCTTTCCCTCCCACCCGCGTAGGTCTGCCCAGATCGGATGGAACACCCCGTCTCCTGCTTCACTCGCGCCGGTCATTGCATAATACTCGCCGAGGTCAACAAACGAGACTTCAAAGAAACTCTCGTCGGGCGATGTTTCGGAATCGAACTGACTCACAGTCGCTGGCGTTTCCCACGTGACTCCGCCGTCGAGCGAATACGTGAACTTGATTTGATACACGACGTTTCTGTTACAGCGATTTCCGTCGATCGTTGTGTCAAAAAACATGACGCCGACGCGCCCCTGCTCGTCAACTGCGATCGCAGGGAAAAACTGCAAGGGGAGATGCAGCCCGCACGGAACCTCCCCGTCGAAGCCTGGACCATACGGTTCATCACACAAGACCGGGGTCGGATCAGTTATATTCTCGAGAACATTCACCGGCGCGGACCAATCCACCATTGTGCCGTTGACGACGCGCCCGCGCACGACGTATACGTTTGAATCGACGGCGCGTGTCGTGTCGCAAGAAAATGGGCTGCTCGACGTTCCTCCGGGAAACTCCTGCGCCGCATACGTGACGTAGATCGTCCCTCCGCGCCCGCACAGGTCGCTCAGGCTATTTCGGTCCACTGCGATCGAAGGCCATGAGACGGCTTTCATTCGGGTGGACTCATACACCAGCGTCCCCACGAACGGCGCGCCGTAGCCCACCGTGTAACCCGCATGTCCGTGAACGATCGACTCGGCGCAGTTGAAGCCTTCGATACAATCCGTCGCGCTTTCGTCCGGCAGCTCCGGGGCAAAATCCAGAGTGTTCCCGCTCCACGTTCCGCGCCGATAGCGGATCTCGGTTGGGGGGTTGATTCCCTGCCCGTGTATCAGCCACCATACGACGTTGAAGTCCCCGTCAGGTCCGACCGCCCCGGCCGCGTAGGCCGGCGGAAAGAAGCTCCCGACGGAGGGCTTGTACCCGATCCGGCGCCCCGCTACAGGCGGTGCACACGTCGGCTGGCAGTTGAAGAAATCGTCGCCCGCCGTCCGCGATGCCGTGAGAAACACGCCTTGCCACGTGACGTATACATCTCCACTCAGAGGGTCCGCGGCAACCTTGCAAACATGTCCGCCGCCCCCAGGTAGCGGCGCCGTCTCCCACCCCGACAACGGATCGGTCCACTCCAGCCGGGAGAAGAAATCCGCGCTTCCTCCGTCAAGCCCGACGAAATAGAAATACCGTGCCTGACCGGGGTCGTTGGGATCGCCGGTCGCGGCCACCGCCGGATCGCCTTGAGTCTGTGTAAACCAACCGTAGCAAATGTCATCGAGCGTCAGGCTACTCCCAATCTCAAAGCAATCGACGGCTGGATCGCATGCCGGATCACATGGGTCCAAGGTGTGCTTCAGACGTTTCCACGTGCTGCCGCTGTCATCGGAGATAGCGAGCCCTAGCACCTGTTCCCCTGTGTTCCCCGGTAAGGCGTGGACTTTCGATGAGTCGATCCAGGTCGCCAACAGGATGGTCGGATCCCACGTCGCGGCCGCGATCCACATCTCGCGTTGCTTCTTCGGCTCGTCGTCGCAGGGGACGCACACACCGCCGTCTGGACAATCATCGTCGTCCGTGCAATCACCGGTGTGGTTGGTCCCGCCCAGGCAGGCCTTCTCTCGATTGAAACAGCACTTGTCCCATTCCGCGCCGACGCAGGGCAGTGCATCCGGGTCAGGGTCCCAACAGCAGATATCCGACGTGTCGGCGCCGTCCCTGCCCCTGCTGTCGTTGACCTTCACGTCCGGATCTACGATCGGTTGAGCGATCACCCTCTCAGGCAGCGCGAGCCCCCGCCCCGGCGGGGGGAGGGGGGGGGGGCGGGGGAGCGGGGGTGAGGGTGGGGGCGGGGGGGGGGGGCGTGCAGGCGGG
>JAJDDR010000037.1 GCA_029260255.1 Phycisphaerae bacterium | reverse complement strand
GCGGTGATTGAGACGCTCTGCTGTCCACTTCCAGTGGTGGATGGTCAGGTCGTCAAGGTCGAGTGCGAAGACGAGGAGGAGTGCGAACTCAAGCTGGACTTCGAGGATGGGGTTTTCGAGATCAAGACGAACATGGCTGCTCTGGTTGTTACCGCGATGGACGAGTGCGGGAACGAGGCGACGTGCACCGTCGATCTTTGCGTTTCAGGCGATGACCATGGTGATTCGGATGGCGATCATCATCTGGGCATCGATGATGATGAGGACTGATGTTGCCTGACGTTTTGACTGCCTCGTGCGGTGTGGGGCGCGAATCGGCCGTCGGTTCGTGTCCCCCACCGCTGAAGCGATGGGGCACTCGGCGCGCGAGGCCGCTTCCTGACGGGCGCGGTTCTGAGAACGTGGTCATTGCCGAGGCACTATACTAAGACGTGGGGGCGGAGGCGAGGCGGTCGGGGGCTGCTTCTTCGAGCTTCTCGACGAGGTAGCCGGGGGTGCCGAGGAGCGTACGCAGGACGATGGGTTGGTCGGGTTTGCCGGGGGCGTAGACGAGATTCAGCGGGGGACCGGCGCGGCCGTGCTTTTGCAGCGCTTCGAATACGATCGGATCGCCGTCGGTGAAGTCGGCTTGGAAGGGGACGACGTTGAGTTCCTGCATTTTGTTCATGGCGGCGTCGGTGTAGATCGCGGTCTTCTTGTTGACCTTGCAATTGGTGCAGTAGGCCGAGGTGAAGTCGACGAAGACGACGCTGCCGGCGAGGACGGTCTCGCGCACGGCGGTCTCGGACCACGTCTTCCACGGGATCTCGTGGTACGCCCAACTCGTTGAACCGGTGGACGGCGCCATGCGGTGGGCCTTCTCGCGTTCGACGGCTTGGCCGATGGGGTAGGCGATGCCGTAGATCAGGAACCCCGAGATTACCACGATGGCGGCGGCGGTGCCGCGGTATCGCCACTGCACGCCCTTTTCCATCATCAGGTTGACCTTGCCGAGTACCCAGCAGGCCATGGCGACTGCGACGAAGAAGCCGAGGGTCCACTCGAGGCCCTCCGCGCCGATGTGGGTGATCAGGGGGTGGATCAGCCAGATGACCATGCCCAGCAGGAAGAAGCCCATGATGCGTTCGAAGGTAATCATCCATTGTCCGGGCTTTGGAACGAAGCTCAGCCAATTCGGATTCGCGCCGAGAAGCACATACGGAAAGGCCATGCCGATGCCGGCGGATAGGAAACCGAGGATCGCCACCTTGGGCTCCTGCTGCGTCGCCCAGCCGAACGCCCCGGCGAGGAACGGGCCTGTGCAGGCGAAACCCAGCACGGGCGCGAGCAGCCCCTTGCCGAACGACGCGGCGAGCCCCTCGCGTTTGAGGTTGGCGTCCAGCTTTGTGGCGGCCGACGGGGCCTGCAACGTGTAAACGCCGAGCATGCTCAACGCCAGTGCCATGACTATGGCACCCAGCGCGATGACGGCCGTCGGGAACTGGAGGATGTTCGTGCCGCGACTGGCGAGCAGACCGAGAACGACGAAGAACAGCACGACACCGACGCCGAAGGACAGGCCGAGCATTGTGGTCCGCTTGCGTGATTCGCGGGCCTGCTGAACGAAGCCCATGATCTTGATCGACAGCAGCGGCAGCACGCACGGCGTCGCGTTGAGCACCAGCCCGTACAGGAAACAGCCCAGCAGCAGCCCGGGCAGCCCGAGGCTTTCGAGAAAGGCCGCGATACCGCCGCTCTCGGAGGCGAGGGCCGGCGGCGTGCTTTCCGCGGTCTTTTCTTGCGCGGGCGGCGCTGTGCCGTCTTGCGGGTCGACTTCCGCGGCGACGGGGGGGGGTGACTGGGGTTCTCCGCGGGCGTCGTTCGCCGCGGCGAGTTTTTCACCCGGCGTGGGTCCGCTGGCGAGCGTGATGGGCACATCGAGCGACCATTCCGCCCCGGTCTTGGGGAAGCACGTCCCTTGCTCGTTGCAGGCTTGGTAGACGAGTACGCCGCCGATGGTCAGCGAGTCGCCCGGTAGTTCTGTATCGGCTTCGACGGGAATCCGAATCTTGATGTTACCGGCGAACTCGCTGAGCTTGCCGACGCCGGGCATGTTTCTGATCTTGGGCTCGGGAAAGATGGCCGGGTCGAAGAAGAGCGGTTCGTTGGGGTTTAGAAAGACGTCCGTTGGGACGAGCCCCTCGATCAGCGGTTTGTTGGATTGAATGTGGAAGCCCTTGCGAATGGAAACGTCGAGCACGATGTCAAAGGTCGATTCCGGCGCGAGCTTTCCGTTGCCCAGGGAAGCCTTGACCGCGGAGAGGTACTTCGCGCGTTTCGCCGGGACCGGCAGGGCGCGGCGCGCCCGTTTGAGCACCCTTTCGTTGGCGGTTTTGATCGCGGTCTTGTCGGCCACGACGGGCAGCGAGGTCGAGACCGACTGACTCTCCATCAGGCATTGCTCTTTGCACACCAGCCACTTGAAATCGCCGCGGATGTTGACCGGCTTCGACGTCGCGAGGTTTGCCGGCGGCGTGATGGTGACCATGAGGACGGGATCGTTGCCGAGCAGATTGCTGATCACGCCCGATGTGGTTTTCCGCTTTGGCAGCGGGAATCGCGTCTCGCTTGCACTGAACCCATCGGGCAGGTGCCACTCGACCTTTGGAGCGACTCCGGTGATCGGGTTTTTCCAATAGATGTGCCATTCCTTCGGCATCGTGAATTGCAACCCGACGTCGAACGGCTCGCCGGGGGCGATCGCCGTCACGGACGGCAGAAGCTCCACACGGGCTTTGTTCGCGGCGCGAGCGGTCTGCGTCGCGGCGAGGGAAACCGCCACCGCAACCAGGAAGGCCAACACGTCTCGTTCGATTCGGATACCTCGTGCCATCGATTCGCGTACTCCAGAGTTCGTCAACGTCGCGTCAGAGAATCCAGCCCAGGGGGCCATTGTACTACGTGTTGCAACCCCTCGGGGACGGCTCTCCATGCCTCGGTTGTGTAATCTTTCGTCAATTCTGGCTCCCGCCAGTGCTGGAAACCGAAGTCATCCCATGGCGGATGCCTTCTGCCGCCTTGATCGCGCCCCGTTGTGCTGCTCAACACGTGGGTTCGGCTTGCAACGCGCGACAGGCACTCGGAAACAGCTTAAAGTGTTTCTTCAATAGAGCGGTGTTGACACGCGATTTCACGCACCTATCATTGGAATTGGCTATCTGTGCGGTGTGCGCCGTCTGTGCTCGCCGCCACGGTTGGCGAGATTCAGGGACGCTTGGCGCCCGGTGCGAAGGGTCCGACGGGCCTGCGGGTGCATGAAAGGAGAGTTGGTTAACCGATGCTTCGGGGCGCCGCGCGGCGCTGACCAGGCAATCTCTAGCAAGTGGCTCGCCGTCGGTCTCCGATGGACGATTAACGCCGGGTGCTCGCGACAAATGGCACCGGCCGACGTGCAATGCCAGGACGATACGTGTAGCGTTTTTTTTGGGCATTCTTTGGATGCGATCTCGACGAGTATGCAACGTAGCACAAGTGTACTGACCGTCTAGTTAGTTCCAGGGCAGAGGCCACGCGTCTGCCCGCCCGAACCGAATCGCGACTCACACCGTCCTGTCTCACGGCGAGCTGCCGCTGTCGCGCCAACCGGCGCACGCCGACGGTTCTCTCCGCGCGCCGAACGATCCTTCGATCAAGCGACTGGCTCGCGCTCCAGCGCGACGCGTTACGCCGCTGCGCCCGGCGGACGGAACACCCGATCCGTCGCCAAGGCGGTTTAGCGATATGGAGATTTCGTGGATACTGACATGGACCTTTTGCTTCAACTGACTGAGACACTCGGGCCGGCGTTCATCGGGATCGGCGTGGGTGGTGCGATGGTCATCCTGGTTTACCGGCTGATTGGCGGCTCGATGGTTTCTTCGGCCCAGCGAGAAGCCGAGGGCATCGTGGAGCAGGGGCGTCTCACCGGCGAGAAGACCCTCAAGTCCGCCGAACTCGATGCCCGCGCCGAGCGCGATCGCATGACGGCCGACTTCAAACGTGAGACGAATACCACGCGTTTGGAATTCAAGGAAATCGAGAAACGCCTGACCAAGCGCGAAGACAACCTCGACCAGAAACTGGACACGCTCACCGCGAAAGAGAAACACCTCGACAAGATGGAGCAGCAACTCGCCGAGTCCACTGCGCAGCTTGAAGAGCGTAACCGCAAGAGCCAGCAACTGCTCGACGACCGCGAGCAGGAACTCGTTCGCGTCTCGAAGTTGTCCGTCGGCGAGGCGAGAGCCGAGCTGCTATCGTCGCTTGAGTCGCGACTGACGCACGATGCCGGACAGCTCGTCAGCAAGATCATCGGCGAGGCGCGCGAGGAGGCCGAAGCCAAGGCCCGAGAGATCACACTGACCGCCATCCAGCGATACGCGGCCGACAACACCAGCGAAGCGACGGTGTCCACGGTGGTCATTCCGTCCGACGACATGAAGGGGCGTGTCATCGGTCGCGAAGGGCGTAACATCCGGGCGTTCGAGAAGGCGACCGGTGTCGACGTGATTGTTGACGACACCCCGGGCGTCGTCGTCGTGAGCTCCTTCGATCCGGTACGACGCGAGATCGCGCGGCTCACGCTCAACAAGTTGATCCAGGACGGGCGCATCCATCCCGGGCGTATCGAGGAGGTCACGGAACAGACGCGTAAGGAAGTCGAAAAGAACATCACCGAGATCGGCAAGCAGGCCGCCCTCGAAGCGAACGTGCCCGGACTCCACAAGAAGCTGATCGATCTGCTCGGGCGCCTTCACTACCGCACCAGCTACGGCCAGAACGTCCTGCGTCACAGCATCGAGGTCGCGTACCTGTGTCAGATCATCGCCGACGAGCTCGGTTTCGACGGGCGGCTTGCCCGGCGCTGCGGCTTGCTGCATGACATCGGCAAGGCCGTCGACCACGAGGTCGAGGGCGGGCACCCCCAGATCGGTGCGGATATCTGCAAGCGCCTGAACGAGCGTCCCGAAGTGCTGAACGCAGTCGCCGGGCACCACGGGGATATCGACGCGACCTCACCCTACACACCGCTGGTCATGGCCTCCGACGCGATCAGCGCCGCGCGCCCCGGCGGTCGGCGCGAGTCCCTGGAACGATACGTCCAACGGCTCGAACAGCTCGAGGGCATCGCAACCGCGCACAACGGCGTCAAGCAGGCCTACGCCATACAAGCCGGTCGGGAGTTGCGTGTGATTGTCGATGCCGGGCGTATCGACGACGCCGAAGCCGCCAAGCTTGCGTACGACGTTGCCAAGCAGGTGGAAGATGACATGACCTACCCGGGCGAAGTGAGGGTGACCGTCCTGCGCGAGCTGCGAGCTGTGGAATACGCGCGATAGCGCAGCCCCGTGCGGGAGGCATCACCATGAACACGACACTGCTGTGCGTCGGCGACGTGGTTGGTTCGCCAGGTCGGCGTGTCCTCACCGAGCAACTTCCCGCAATCACCGCCGACCACGGCGTCGACTGCAACATCGTCAACGTCGAAAACGCGGCCGCGGGCTCCGGGCTCACGCCGGTACTCTACGAAAAGTTCGTAAACGCCGGCGTCCAACTCATGACCCTGGGCGATCACGTTTACCGCCGAAAGGACATCATCAAGACGCTCGAAACGTCCGACCGCATCGTCCGCCCGGCGAATCTCTCCAGGGGCGCGCCGGGGCGAGACTTCGCCGTCTGGGAGACCGAACGCGGTATTCGCGTGGCCGTCTTTACGCTTCTGGGAAGGCTCTTCATGCGCATCCAGGTGGATTGCCCCTTTCGCGCCGCCGACCGCGTGCTCGCCGCCATCCCGAACGACGTCCATGTCGTCGTTGCCGAGATTCACGCCGAAGCCACCTCCGAGAAGATCGCCATGGGTTGGTATCTCGACGGGCGCGCGTCCGTCGTCTTCGGGACGCACACCCACGTTCCCACCGCCGACGAGTGCATCCTGCCGAAGGGTACGGCCTACATCACCGATCTGGGCATGACCGGTCCCTACGACTCGGTGCTCGGACGCCTCAAGGAGCGGGTTATCGGCACTATGACGACGTCCGTACCCAGCGCCTTCGATGTCGCCACGGATGACCCTCGCTTGTGCGGCATACTGGTCGACGTCGACACCGACACGCGCCGCGCCGTGTCGATCGAGCGTATTCGCGCCGACGGCTGGGGCGCCGACGAATAGCACACCGGTGGATGAACGCCCGCGGGAGGGCACGCTCAGGCATCTGAGTCGGCGAATCGGAGCGATGCCACGCGGTCGAGCGCCGGGGTGCAAATTCGCCCGGACGCCACTTGCACTGCATGTTGAATTCAGGTATGTTGGGCGCGCAGGGAGTTTAGGAGGAAAAGGGCGAGTGCTGGGCGCCCCGAGCGAGAGAGAATCTGCTCATCCCAAAGCGCAGCGCTTCCCACATAGTGGAATCGACATCGTCTACGGCCGTCGACGCCTTCGGGCGCGCGGAGTCCCGGCTGGCGTGTCGTTGGTGCCATGCATCGGGCGCGAAGAGAGAGCGTGCTCGACGCTGAGAGAGAGAGACTCGGAGAGAGAGACCCAACGAGGGAAGAGAGAGCGCGGCACCGAGGTGTCGCGATCGGCACCAGCAACAACCAAGCCTGGGTAAGTAAGGGGCAGTGTCTGGCTGAGAGAGCCTAGACACTGCCTCTTTCGATTGCGCCTGCCTAGCTCGGATTATTCAGTGCGCCGTGGAAAGGCGTGGATCTTCAGTGGGTGAGACTCCCACCCGGCAACTGGTCGCTCCAGCCGGTAGCAATCGGAGCAGTCGCGGAGGTAACAAAACGGCTGAAGCCTTCGGTGTAGAGGGTCGCCTCGGGCGACTCGGCAAGCATGCAGGCCGTAATCAGGCCGTAATGTGAGTGAACGCTGAGCAGGCCTCGAAAAGGGCAATGCGGAAGCCGACCCGCCTGAGTAACGGGGAAGGCCGCCGTCGCTGGGAACGAGCCGGACCTCGGGCTGACAGAGGCGAGCGACAGAGTCCCAGCGGTTCCGCCGGGGCTGAACGCGACCAAGGCGGGAGCGTGAAGGCGACGGCATGTATGTACATGGAGATTGCACGCAACACGGGAAGCCCGATGCGGTGGAGGCGCGTGACCTCCAACTGGACGCCCGCGAGGGACAGGCCGGGCTGTGTCGGGTGGCGGAGAGGCCCGTACTACTGATGACGCCGGGTAATGCCGGTCGAGGGAAAGGGCCTTGGTTCAAGGTCAACGCAGGAAGTGGCGAGAGCCGGGAGATTGGCGATGAGCCTAGCACCTCCACCAAAGGTTCAGAAGTTACAGGCGGCGTTGCACGCCAAAGCGAAGGGATCATCCACCTATCGCTTCTACGCCCTGTATGACAAGGTGTACCGTGAGGACACTGCGACCAACCTTCTTTCCGCGTTGCATGGGCAACAACTATCTTCATGTGGCCTACCGCTTGTATGTTCGAGCGAATGCGCTGGTCGAGGTGCTTGACGGCCTCTACTTCTTAGGGAGCTACGCCGACGACCTTGCGGTGTGCTTGCCGGGCAACTGCCTACGAGAAGCTCGGAAGGGGCACTCCCGTCCGACGCGGGGTGACGGGTCGGCAGGTCGATTGGCACCGGGCGCGCGGGGGGCCTAGAATGGGACACGTGAAGAAGATCTCGCCGAGCCTGTTGGCGCTGGGTCGCACGCGGCCGCCGGAGACGGTGTGCGTTCGCGATTGCAGCTACCGCTTCGTGCGTTTCTTCAAACACGACTTCTTCGCGGCCACCGCCCTGTACGAGGGGGCGGCGGGGAAGGTCGTCGTCAAGTTCGGGCGACGGGCGGACATCTTCGGTCTGCCGGCAGAGTGGGTGGGTCGCTGTCTCGCGTGGCATGAGTCGCGGGTCTACGACGCGCTGGTCGATCTGGAGTCCGTGCCCGAGTTTCTCGGTCGCGTGGGTCCGACGGCGATCGTGCACACGTTCGTGGAAGGGCGCCCGCTGGCGCGGGACGGCGGCGTGCCGGACGATTTCTTTGCGGCGCTGCGTTCGGCCATCAACGCGCTTCACGATCGCGGCATGGCCTACGTCGATCTGGAGAAACCGCAGAACGTACTGCTGGGTGACGACGGCAAGCCGTATCTCATCGATTTCCAACTCGCCTGGTGCTGGCCGCGCGAGCACGGCGGCGAGACGTTCGTCGCCAGGTGGCTCCGACGGCGTTTCCAGGAGGGCGATCAGTACCACCTGCTGAAACTCCAGCGCCGCGTCCGGCGTGACCAACTCACGGCCGAGCAGTTGGAGGCCTCGTACCACAAGCCGCTCTATGTGCGTGTGCATCGGCGCCTGACCGCGCCGTTGCTCGGCGTTCGTCGGCTGCTTCTCTCGCGTTTGGACCCCAACCACGGAAAGGGCGAACGCGGCACGGTGAGTCGCTAGTGCTCCGCCACACCTGAATCGATGTCTGATCCGAGCCGCGCCCGTCAGGAAGCGGTTGACAGCAACATCGGCACCCAGCGCACATCCGCTCCCTGACGGTCGCGGCTTCGTCCCGCTCCGTCGAACGGCGCTTGCCGTAGCACCAGAGTGACCGGCGCTCTACCCTACCGAGTCTTGCGGTAGGCGTGCAGGCCTTGCCCGAGCACGTCGGCGGCGTCCGCGAGGTCGTCGGGGTTGAGCACATACGCGATGCGTACTTTGTTGTGCCCCCGGCTGTGACCCATGTAAAACCCCGACGCCGGGGCCACGAAGACGGTGCGGCCATTGGCAGTGAAATCCGACAGCAGAAAGGACGCGAAGTCCTCCGCATCGTCGACCGGCAACCGCGCGATCGTATAGAACGCCCCGCACGGCACCTGCGTGGTGACGTCGGGCAGGTCGGCGAGTCTGGCGCAGAGCACGTCGCGGCGCTCTTCGTATGACTTCCGGACGGTTTCGACGTAGTTCTCCGGCAGGTGCTCCAACATGTGAGCGGCCGCGTGCTGCTCGAGCGCCGGCGCCGCCAGGCGCGCCTGTGCGAGGTTCAGCGCTTTGGCCCGAAGCTCCTCGTTGGTCGTGTACAGGAGACCGATGCGCGCACCGCACAGGCTGAAACGCTTCGACAGGCTGTCGATCACGACGACACGATCGCTCGCGGCTTCCAAGTGCAGGATCGACAGCGGCTCACGCCCGTCGAAGACCAACTCTCGGTAGGTCTCATCGACGACCAGAAGGAGATTGGCTTCCTCACACAGATCGAGCAGCATCCGCAACTGCGCGCGATCGTAGACCGTGCCCGTCGGGTTGTTTGGGCTGCATAGGAGGATGGCCTTGGTCCGCGGGCTGAGTCGGTCGGTGATCGCCTCGAGCGGCGGCAGGGCGAAGCCGTCGTCCAGACGACTCAACACCGGGATCAGATTGACGCCGGTGATCGCCGCGAACCCGATGTAGTTGGCGTAGGTCGGATCGAACACGATCACTTCGTCGCCCGGGTCGCAGCAGGTCATGAATATGAACACCAGCGCCTCGCTGGCGCCCATGGTGATGAGGAACTCGTCGGGCGACGTATTCAGGCTGAGCGTCTGATTCATGTATCGCGACCACGCCGCGCGCAGATCGGCGCTGCCCGCGGAGGCGTCGTAGGCCACGACCGGGTCGCGAAATCTCTCGACGCCCTCAAAGAAGGCCTGTGGCGTGTGCAGATCGGGCTGCCCGATGTTGAGATGGTGGACGTGAACACCCGCCGCCTTTGCCGTTGCCGCGCGACCGCTCAGCGCTCGAATCGGCGACGGCGGTGTCCGCAGGGCTCGTGATGATAGGGTGATATCCGCCATTACTACCAGTCGTCTGCCGGGGCGTTCCCGCCGCGTGTCGTCTTCCAGCAATCCGACGGGATTCTACCAAATCGCGCCGCCACGCCCAAGGGGTGCATCTCGAATCGGGAGGTAATTCCGTCGGCACGCACGCAGTGTGCGGATCAGAACCGCAACCGTCAGGGAGCGGATGTGCGTAGGGCACTGGTGTCGCAGTCAACCGATTCCGCACGGGCGCGGATTACGCATCGTTTCAGATGTGTCGCAACGCTAGTCGAAGTACCGGCCGGTCGCCTTGAATGTCGCGCCGGCCGCGACGTCGATCGTTCCGCCGGTCTGCTTCAGGCCGCCGGCGAATGTGAAGCTCTTGTCAATGTCCAACGTGCCGTTGCTGATAAGGATGTGGCCGGCGGACGAGACGATGTTCACGCCGCTTGTCGTGTTGATCCGGATGGTCGATCCCGCCGCGCTGAGCTCCCAGTTGCCGGAAGAACCGCTGTTGATCCCGCCGCTGAAGGTGATCGTTTCGTTGGCGCTCGGGGTCACCGTCCCGTTCATCACCACGTCGGCCGACGTAACGGTCAGATCCCCGCCCCTGGTCATGAGTAGACCGCTTGCACTCACGGTCACAACGTCCCCGGCCGTGTCGCTGGTAATCTGGTTCACGCCGTCTCCCGTCACATTGACCGTTCCCGCGATGGTGATGTCCGACTTGGCGGTCAATCTGGCGGTTGAAACTCCCGTTGCTGCAAGACTGATCGTCGTCTCCGCGCCGCTACCGTTGTTCTCCATCTCGAGCGCATGGTAGATCGTCAAGCTGCCGGCACCGTTGATCTGCAACGCCCCCGCGGTCGCGCCATCCTTCATGATCAGTGTTCTGATGCGATCAGTGGTGAGCGACGTGATTGTCACTGTGTGCGTTGCTTGAATTGTCGCCCGGTCGTTCTGCCCGGGCACGTTCGCGGTGTTGTCCCACGACGTGCCGGTCCACTCCTGCCAGGTGTTCGAATTATCCCAATTGCCAGTGGCCCCGCTCCGAAAATCACCGGGGAAGTCCGGCGGGTCTATGGCGAATCCCTGCTGTGCCAAGACGACCAAGGTCACCACTGCCAGTATCATCGCTCTTGTGCTGTTCATTGTATGTCCATCCTATATATCAAGAAGGTTGAATCCCTTGAAGCTACTGTGTGATCAATACCGACCCGGTGAGGAAAGACGGCGTGAACGTGACGCCGGCGTTGATCTGGAGTGAACCAGCCTCGAGTGCGACAGCGACGCCGTCATTCAGATCCTGTGTAGGATCGACCGCGCCGGACGCGATGACGTGGAACAGCCCCTCGACCCGGGTGCTCGATGCCAACTCCAGGTTGGAGTCCCCGGTCATTGTGACACTGTCGAGGATGGGGACGACACTCGTGCCGATATCCAGTTCGGCCGATTCGGTCGTCCCCTCGGTGATCGTGACCAGTCCGGTCGCCGTGAAGGTGTTACTGGTGACGTTCAGTCCCGCCGTGGCACCCGACGACGTTCCGCCTGTGATGGTGACCGCCGCCGTTGCGACGTCGTCGCCGGTGACGTTCAGTTCCGCCGTGGCGCCCGTCGACGTTCCACCTGTGATGGTGACCGCCGCCGTTGTGAAGTCCCCGCCGCCGGCGTTCAGTGCCGTCGTGTCGCCCGTCGTCGATCCACCTGAGATGGTGACCGCCCCGAATGTGAAGTCGCCGGACCCGGTCAGATCGAGCGTCACCGTGTCGCCGTTCCCTCCAACCGTGACGACGTCGGCCGTGAACTCCTTACCGCTGAGCATGTCGATCTCGGCCACCGTGACCTTCGCCGGCAGTCCCAGGGGGACGGACAGGTCGCCGTTGACCAGATCGATGTCCTGCTCGGCGTCGATCCTGGAGTCTCCCGCCATGGTGATGTCCCAGTCCGTGTGCGTGGAAGCGGGGAAGGTCCCCGCGTCGAAATCAAAGAGTGCCTCTTTGGTGCTGGCGTCGCCGCCGTCAAGCGCCAGGACATTGTTCCCAATGACGATCTCGCCGCCGTTAAGCCAGAGGGTCGCGTTCTCGTTGACGTCGCCCCCTGACTGCACCGTCATGCTG
>JAJDDR010000360.1 GCA_029260255.1 Phycisphaerae bacterium | reverse complement strand
GCGCGGCTTCCCGCCGGAAGCAAGAGTCGGGATCGCCGGCCGCCTGATCGTCCCGCGGGACGCCGTCCCGTTCAAGCAACTGGAAACATCGCCGCCGCGCCCCAGGTCGTCGGCGCGGCGCCATGAGCAACAGTCGGCGCGTTGCGTCGTAATCGGGTCCCATCATGAGAATTCTGCTGCTATCACCGCCGTATCTTCCGGACTACATGCGTAACGCGCGATGCGATTTCGTGTCGCTCTCCTCCACACAATGGTACCCGCTGTGGCTGGGATACGCCGGCGCGTGGCTGGAGCATTGCGGCCACGAGGTGAAGCTTCTGGACGCGCCCGCGGCCGGTCTCGACCACGCGTCCACCGAGCACATCGTCACCGACTGGCGGCCGGACCTACTCGTCACCTACACCGGCTTGAAGAGCCGGGACAATGACATCGAAATCGCCGACCGACTCACCGAACGGCTCGGCTGCGTCGGCGCACTCGCCGGACCCTACTTTTCAGCGAAACCGGCGGAGACCCTCCGGCAAGCAAGATCCGTGCAGTTTGGCGTCACCGGTGAATTCGATTACGCGTTGGAGGAACTGGCCTCCGGCGCCGAGCCGCGAACGATAAAAAACCTGCTATGGCGCGACGGAGGCGAGATCGTTCACAACCCGGAGCGACCCTATCTGACCAGCGACCAACTCGACGCAATCCCGTTCGTCAGCAAGTTCTTCAAGAATCACCTCAACCTGCGCGACTACAAGACGATTTCGGAATTCTACCCGTTCGTGGACATCATGAGCGGGCGCGGTTGCCACTGGGGACAGTGCACCTTCTGTCTCTGGGTACACACGTTCGTCAAGGGCAAGACCTACAACCTGCGCAGCATCGAAAACCTCGTCGAAGAGTTCGCCTATATCGAACGCGACATTCCCGAGGTGCGCTGCGTGATGATCCAGGATGACATGCTCACCGACGACCGAGCGCTCGCGCTCTCCCTGGAGAAGCTGAACCGGCGTATCAAGATCCCCTGGTCCTGCTACGCACGCTGCAACCTCTCGTACGAAACCATGCGGCGGATGGAGCAGGCCAACTGCCGCAACCTCCACGTCGGCTACGAATCGGGCGACCCGGAGATCCTCAGGAAGATCCGCAAGGGCGTGTCGATCCAGACCATGGAGGAATTCACCCGCAACGCCAAACGCGCCGGCCTGCGCATCCACGGCGACTTCGCCATCGGCTTCCCCGGTGAGTCCCGCGAATCGGCCGACCGCACGCTGCGCTGGGCCAAGAAACTGAACCCACACACCGCCCAGTTCCAATTAGCCAACGTGCTCGAAGGAACGCCTTTCCACGACACTTGCACAACCAACGGATGGCTCAACGAAAACGGCGAGCCGGACTACCCCCACTTCAGCAACGCCGAAATCCGCGCCGCCGCCAAGCGCGCCTACCGCGCCTTCTACCTCTCCCCCCAATGGGCCGCCAAGTGCGTCCGCCATCCCTACGAAAACTTCTTCGGCCGCCTCAAGACCATGCGCGTCGCCCTCCCCGCCATGCTCTGGTCCCGCTGGTAAGCCGGCGAACAAACGGAGACTTGGGCACCTACCGAAGAACGTCGACTCCTAGACCAGCGAGGACGCTTGTTCACCAAGACAAAAGAAGAATCGCCCGTAGGCGCCCTACACACTTTGACACGGCAGGCCTAACGCGCGACCGCTGCTCTCCGTAGTCAGCACTATCCATGTCGGTCTCAATTGCCCGTTTTCGTATGCCACCCGCAATAGTTGATGACGACCAAGCGTTCCTCTTCATCCCACTGGAAGTGGATTCGCATCGTGAAACGCGGATCACGAGATGTTCCCAGCTTGAGATGTTCGTTCAGGTCTGCTTTCTTGTCCTTGTAACGGCGCTTATACTCGCGGCCGTATCGCCCAGAAGTGACCTCGCTGATGTGTGATTCGTACCGGATACTATGGTCGGCCAAAGCTTCAGTGAAGCGATCGAGCGTTGGGCCGGAGCCCGTCTTCATACCCCAATAAAACGTTGCGAGGGTCCAGAGCGCCTGGGCGAACTGTTCAAGTCCTTCAAACACGCTCTTCTTTGTGTCGCGCAGCGCGGGAGGGAGAAAGCGGAGACGATCTTTGTATGCCTCGGATACGAATTGCGCGATATCGCTGGCGTTGCAACTCGCGTCGATGATCTCGGCCATGGAATCGCGAGCTTCGTCGGGGATGTCCTCGCCTTAGTGCTCATAAAGCTCGCGAACGCTCTGCCGAAGTGCATTGTTGTTTGTTTGCGCAGTTTCGAGCTTGCCCTGGAGAACGACAATCTCCATTTTCGCTTGGGCGAAGTCACTCTTTGCCCTGTCAAGTCTGCCCTCGGTGTCTTCCTGGTCCTTCGTATATTGCGTTACCAGTTCGGCTAACTCGTCTGTCTTGGCGACTCGCGCTGTAAGGTCATGCAGACGAAGACGACTTCGCGCGCGGGCGACGTCGTCCGTTGTGATCAGCATGTCGGTGGGAATCATGCAAGCGTTACGGCACGTGTAGCGGAAGATTGCGCTTTCCGGTTCGCCGATTCGGCGTAAATCCTCGATGTGCCAGGGCATCCACCGGCGATGCCGGTACGGCGCGTTATTCTCCGCGTTGATGGGCCAATAGATGCGGACGGCCCCATCCCAAACGGACCACTCGTTCCGCACATGACTGGAGAAATCTCGCCCCGTGAATTTGTCGTCGAACTGGTAGACGTACGCCATTGCGACCAGGAGTGACCCCAATCGTGTCGGCGTGATCAGTGGGCGTTCCGACTGGAGGCTGGCGGTCACAAGGATTATGGGCAGCTTCCGGTTTGGATCGCGAATGAAGTTAGAGAAATCTTCAAGCTGCTTACTGCCAACCGTGCGAACGCCGGTCGGGATGTCATGGAGCGATTCTTCGCCAATTGCCTTCAAGAGATCAATCACGACCTGCGGACGACTCGTCGTGAACCGTTGCATGGTAACGGTGTGTCCTGTTGTCTCCAGATCGAGGAAAACGGAGCACACGCCGCCTTGTTCGGACAGCTGAACGCCGATGTGAGTGGTCCAACGCCTGTCACCATAATCGCGATCCGCGTGCGAAAACCGGCATGCCCAGAGATTAGTTCCTCCGGATTCGAGTGCATCGACAGTTACGTCGCAGGCATTGCGATCGTTGGCCTCGCCTTGCCAGGGGCGGAGGATGTCGGTGTCGCTGATTGTACGACCAAACCGACCGGAGTCGGCCAACCACCGCTGCGTCGCAATTGCTAGCGGTTCCAAGCCTGTTTTGGGGTCAAACTCGAATCGAGTTGCGTAGACCTTCATCTGTCGCCCTCCAACGCCCGGCCGAAGCGCTCCGAGGAGGCTTCGTTGCTACGGTTTCGATTTGCACAGCCCACGTGTCTCGGGTTGGCACCGGCCGCTCCGGAACCACAGCAGGCCTTCCAACATTTTAGGAAGCTGATGATACGGGCAAGGACCCATGACGCACAGTGATTAGGGCATTCAGTACGCTAGAACATCGGGCGTATGATCGCAGGCACGACTGGGGGAGCTTTA
>JAJDDR010000359.1 GCA_029260255.1 Phycisphaerae bacterium | reverse complement strand
TGGGTGGCCCATGGCTTCAGCCGTGGGGGACACGTATTCCGGTCGCATTCGAGTCTCCGGGCCTGTCGTTGTTGAACCGCAGAGAGCGCGGAGACCACAGAGAGTTGAAGGAGGGAGTTGTTGGGACTGGGTGGCCCATGGCTTCAGCCGTGGGGGACACGAATTCCGGTCGCAATCGGGTCTCCTTGCGTGCCGTTTTTGAACCACAGAGGGCACAGAGGACACGGAGAATTGAAGAAGGGAGTGCCGCGGACGGCTCCTTCGCTTGGTGGCAATGGCGTGGGCTGAACGAGCACGCGCTTGCCGACGTTGTCGCGATGGGCGTTCCACACTCCGGGCATCGTCCGGTTGTATTGGCCGTCAGATCGTATGTACATTCTTCGCAATGCCCCCGGCAGCAAACGACCGTAGTCACACCAGACGAGGACGACCCCTGCCGCCGCGGCGGCGGCCAGCGGACACAGAGGCAACACGACAAGGAGGTCTTGGCCCCACACCAGAATGCTCGGCAGCAGCACGAAGACACCGTCTCCCGGCTCCGCACCGCCACCGCCGTCATCTCCGGTCCACACGCTCAATTGATGAGAACGGGCTGGAATGGACACGCCGGGATGTGGTAAGATGGTTCACCAACGGGAGGTTTGAGAGATGCGACGGATTCAGTTCATATCGGCGATGGCGATTATCGGGCCGCTGTGCGGAGTGGCGGGGGCGGAGGGGATCTGGTTTCCGGCGCACGCGTTCTGCGGGAGCGCGACGGCCAACGTGTTCGACGGCGGACCGCCGTTGCACTCGGAGGGGTGCATCACCGACCCAAGCGAACCCTTCATTGCCCTCGGCCCGAGCGATTTCACCCAACCGGGATCCATGGGCGCAAGCGCATCCGCATCGACGGAGTCGAGCGTTTTTGCGTTCGTCGATCACCTGTCGGTTGCGGTACGTCTGCGTGCGGCCTACTCCCCGTCCCTTTTTCCGGGTGGAGACAACCCCGGCGGTGAAGCTGAGGCAGACCTGTTCTCCGTCATCGAGTTCATCATGCCGGTCGACGAGCTTGCCTGGGATTACTCCCTCTTGATCGACGAAGACGTTCCGTTCTTCGAGGGGTCGACGCTTGTAACGGTCGAGAACGTCACGCAGTCGCAAACGCTGCTGACTTTGACCGAGAACACCAACATCGTCCACACGACGCTGCAAGGCAGCGCGGGTGACCTGATCCGCATCACGTCGGACATGTCCGGCGCCGGAAGCATGGGCCCAGGGTCGGGCAAAGAGTATGTCTCATGGCTCACGATGGTCTTTCTACCAGAGCCGCACACGTGGGTCTTACTTGCGATCGCGATCCTCGCGGTTCCGCGTCGCACACGCAATGCCTGAGAACAGACCAGCTATAGGCAGTCAAGGTTGAAGTAGAACAATTCGGTGTTCTTGCTCTCTAACAAGTGAAGATTCCTCAGGAGATGAAACCATGAGAAAGACGAGACTGTGTCATGTTTTCCTGGCGATGTTGCTCGCGGGGTCCGCTCGCGCAGGCACCATCTGGTATGTCGACGAGAACGCCACCGAGCCAGAGGACGGGACGTCCTGGTGTTCGGCGTACAGGAATCTCCGTTTTCCACTACTGTTCGCGGTTGCCGGAGATGAAATCCGCGTTGCCGACGGGACATACAAACCCGAGGACTGTCCGTTTTGCACTGTCACGTCCCCGGAGCGCTTGACCTCGTTCGCTCTTACTCGGGACGAGGTCGTGATCAATGGAGGGTACTTGGGGTGCGGGGGCAGCGACCCGAATCAGCGGGGATCCACCACGACGCTGAGCGGAGATATCCGCGGAGACGACAACAACAACTCGTACCACGTCGTCACGGTCGTGGGATCCTCCATCACGACGTCGGCCGTTTTCGACGGATTCACCATTGTCGACGGCAGGGCGAACCACCTGTCCGAGAACTCCTACCAGCAGGGCGGCGGGATGTACATCGGGGGCGGCGCGTGCCCGACGATATCGAACTGCATCTTCAAGAGCAGCATCGCTTCGGAACGCGGCGGCGGGCTATACGTCTTCGGTGGAATCCCCGAGATCGTTGGATGCACGTTCGGCGGCCCTGACCCAGATGATCGCAATGGCGTCGGCGACGACGGCGGGGGGTTGGCGCTGAACTCGTCGAGCGCCCGTGTTGACACGTGCCTCTTCGAGCGCAACACGGCCGGCCGAGCCGGCGGGGGCGTGTGGAGCTGGGGCGGAAATCACCCTGTGTTCACCAATTGCCGGTTTCGTCAAAACCGCGCTCACGACAACGGCGGGGGAGTTCATGTGAGTGACGGGGATCCAGCCGTCGCGGTAACCTTTACGGACTGCCTTTTTCTAGAGAACACAACGAATTCCGGTGGCACCACCGGCGACGGAGGTGGAGCGTGGTTCGAGGTCGGACTGCAGGCGGGGGAGTTCCCGATTGAGTTAACCCGCTGTGTATTCGAGAGGAATGCCGGTCGAAGAGGCGGAGGCGCCGTTATCGACGGGCCCTCGGCGATCCTCACGCTTTGTTCATTTGTTGAAAACGTAGCCGCCATCGACGGCGGCGGGGTGTGGGCGATGACCGGTCCGGATACACTCCCAGCTCAGGGCAGCGCCCCACGGTTCCACTTCATCAACAACCTCTTCCGCGAGAATACCGCACAGCAGGACGGCGGGGGACTCTGGATTGACGGTTGGGCCGGGGAGCCGCACCCCGCGATCGCTTTTGCACTTTTGCCGACAACGAGGCCGGTCTGGACACGGGCAACGTCTACCGGGGCGGGGGAATCTATTTCAGTGACTGCGGCCCGCGAGTCACCAGCAGCATTCTCTGGGGCAACACGGACGGCGGGACCTCCGTCGAAGAAGCCCAAGTGTACGAGGGCGAGGGGGGACACGCGGAGGTCGATCCGCCGGTGTATCGCTACAACTGCATCGCGGAGTTCAGCCAGTCGGGCGGTGACAACGTGGGGAACATCAACGCGGACCCGCTGTTCGCGGATCCCGCCGGTGTCACCGGGACTCCCGCCGACGACTTCCGGGTCAAGGCGTTTTCACCGGTCATCGATGCGGGGGACGACACAGACATCTCACCCGAATCCTCGGACCTGATAGGGGCGCTGCGCAATTTCGACGACCCCTTGACGCCGGACACCGGTCCGGGTGCGCCTCCGGTCGTCGACATGGGCGCTTACGAGTATTTTGTGGACTGCAACCTCAATGAAATCCACGACGCGTGCGATCTGGATTGCAACGCGACGGTGCTCGTCTGCCCTCCCGACTGTGGTCAAAATGCGGGCGAGGATTGTAACGGGAATTGGCAGATCGACGACTGCGAGATCGATGAGTTTCCCAGCCTGGATGGGGACAACAATGAGATCCTGGACGAGTGTCAGCCGAAGATCGACCACGAGGAGACGGATGACCCGTTCAGTGTGCGGTCCTTCAGCGGCTACATCGACCCGCGGCAGGAGAGTTCCGACGGGGTCGACTCGGATCTGGGGATCACGCAGGTTTCGTTCTTGTTTACCGAGCCGGTTGTGAGCCTCGCGACGGGCAACCCGGTCACTGTCGCTGATTTCAGCGTCACCACTACCGGGGGTACTGCTCCCGGCGTCTCCAGCGTCGACCATTCCGGCAATCCAACGATCGTTGTGACGCTTGACGCCATCATTCCATTGCAGCAATGGACCACCGTTATCGCCGACGTGAAGAGCGAAGCTACCGGATACCCCATCGTCGATCTCGGTCAACTCGGAGACGATGACGAGCCGGACCGGGTGGATATAGGATTCTTGCCGGCGGATGTCGATCAGAGCGGAGAGGTGGGCCCGTTCGACATTTTGGAGCTCCGGCAGTACGCCAACCTCGTCATCACGCCGCCGGAGGGTGTTCTCGGCGACTACATCGATATCAATCGAAACGGGGTCGCCGGCACGGATGACCCGTTCGATCTGCTGGCGTTGCGTCAACTGATCAACGGTGTCTCGCCACCGGCCACGAAGGTCTGGAATGGAGAAGCGCTGCCAACCCGCCCGTGAACGTCCTGGTTGGCATGTGCCGGCGGAGGTTTTCGACGGAGCGGGTCATTGGGTCCGCTCCGTCTTCCCGTAGCCGGGAGGTGTTTCGTGCATTCGGAGGACTCCGTGGGCAAGCAGGCGGTTGGCATCAGTATGGCCGAGGGGTCGAGTTTGACGATCAGCGGCGGGTTGGCTTCGTTTCCGGCGGACGCGTCGAGCGTCGAGGAGTTGATCACGCGGGCGGACGAAGCACTTCTACTGGCCAAGCGTGAGGGCAAGAACCGGATGTGCATCGGGGGGAAGAACGGGGGGACGGCGCTTGATGATCAACGATTGACGATCGACGATTGACGATTGACGATTGGGTGGGGTGGCCCATGGCTTCAGCCGTGGGGGACAGGAACTCCGTTCGCGTTCGAGTCCCCTGGCCTGCCGTTTATGAACCGCACTGGGATTCACCGCTCAGAAACCGGCGCCACACGCGATATTCAGTCGTCCATGAGCATGCGGAGCGCTTCGGCATACTTGGCGGCGGTATTACGCACGATCTCGTCGGGCAGATCCGGACCGGGCGGGGTCTTGTCCCATGAACGCGCGTCGACGAGCGTGGTTAGATAGTTACGCACGTACTGCTTGTCGAAGCTCTCCTGATCACGACCGGGCTCGTACTTCGACGCCGGCCAGAAACGCGAGGAGTCGGGCGTCAACACTTCGTCGATCAGGAGATACCGGTCGCCGCGTTTGCCCCACTCGAATTTCGTGTCGGCGATGATAATCCCGCGTTTTCGGGCATAGGCCGCCGCCCGCTGATAGATGTCGACGCTTCGGTCCCGCAGGAGCGTCATGACCTCCGCGCCGACCTCTTCGCAGG
>JAJDDR010000358.1 GCA_029260255.1 Phycisphaerae bacterium | reverse complement strand
TCGCCACGGGGGCATCTTCCGTCCGTTTTTTAGTGCGCGGCGACCGCCGGCTACTCGGGCTTGCAGGTTTTGCAGGCCCGCCGCCCGTTGTCTCGAGCGTGCTGGGCCAAGGCGAAGGTCACCAGGTTTTCCGGGCTGATTTGCTTGGCGAATCGGCACCCCGGCTTGTGGAACACGACCGACTTGTCGCTACCGACGAACGCCGCGGATTCCGGGTTCTTGCCGGTGGACTCTGGCTGCGACGTGGCGCGCGCACGAATCGCGGACAGGGAGGGGCTGCCGGCGAGCTGCCACGCGCCTCCGATTAACTCAGCCGTCGTCAGAGCTCCCGCCCGAAGTCGATTGCGGCAGATGTCCCCGCATCGATCATGCATTGACCGGTAGTAGGATTCCTGCAGGCGCGTGAAGTCCGCCAGATCAGCGATCTGCAAGTCTGCGATGACCTCGCGATCCGCGGCGGCAACATCGTCGGCGTAACGGATGGACGCCTCGATTACGGAAAACGCCGCGGATCGCGCGTCGGTGATCGCGGTGTACTCGTCCGCGCTCAGGACGATGTCTTGGAGATAGGACCCGGCGTAGCGGCCGATCAGACCCACGCCGTACCGCTCCACGACGGTGAAGTGCGGGGAATTCGGATGCGGTCCGCGGCCCGTGCCGAATCTCGCGTGCTCGGTGCGGGCAACCGTGCCAACGACCGAGACGCGCAGTGGGTCGAGGGCATCGGCGATGAAGTGCGTGAGGTGTCCGGACGCGGCCAGCACTGCCGCCTCGGTGCCCTTTCGGAAGGCCCGCTCCAGGTCGCGGTGACACTCGTCGATCGCCCAGGGCAGCGCTCCACCGAGCGGGCGACCGTGCTGTCGGTAGACCCGTCTCGCCGAGGTCTTGTCGCGGGGGAATGCGCGAGATGCGGACAGGCGCGCTTCGTCTGCCGAAGAGGTGGCCGCAAGGTCGGGCTCACAGCTGTGCCAGGAGTTGCGCGGACGGAGTGTCGGGTCTCGGGGCCACGCGTCCGCGGGCTCCGCCACGCGCAGTTCGAACGATTCAAGTCGTTCACGGTACAACGGAGCGATGTCGGCCGGTAGCGCGTCGATCATCTTCTGTGCGACGATGGTGTGTGCGGGCAAACGATCCGCGGCCAACACCTCGCCGCTCGGCGGCAAGCACGCGACGGTGCCGATCAGCGAGCATTTCATCAAGCGTGACACAGGAATCTGCCCTCCTCGGATTGTCGACTGATGCCGTTGCGCCGCAGACCCGCAGTCCGCGGCGGTGAATCAGCGGGACTTGGCGCCGGACGGCGCGGCGCCGTCGTCGGATGTCGCGACTTGGCGCGCGATCTCGCCGCGCAGCGCGTCCTCCATCGCCGGGTCGCGCCCGAGGTCGATCCAACGTGCCGGGTCGGCGCCGACCGCGCGACCGGTTCGCTCGGTCGGCAGCCGTGTGCTGAGAAAATGAATGGCGCCCGCGGAGTTGCTCATCTGCCGTTCGGGTGTCGACAGGCGCTCCTTGCGGACCGTGGCGACGATACGACAGCCGGCGCCGTCCGGTGCCCGATCGATCTCGATGACGGCGCGATGGCGGATCGAAGCGACCGACGACTCCCACGCGTCGCGCGGTGCCGCCCTGCCGGTGCGCCAGAACTCAAAAAAGTGAGGGCTGATTTCGGGGTACGTCGTGATACGCCCCGCGCGGGCGTCGGTGGCGTCAAGTCTAAAGTAGTGACGGCGCAGGACGTTCTTGGACGCCTCCCAGACGGTCGCGTACTCGGCGGTGCAGAAAGTGGCATCCGGGACCAGCCGCGCGGAGAACGTCGACTCGGCGTGATGGCAGCCGGCGAAAAGGACGATGAACATGGCAGTCAGGCGGAAGGTTTGCATGGCGTCATTGGAATCATAAGTGATGGGGTCCGCCGGTCAAGCCCGGTTCACCCAACCGGCGGGGGTGGTGGACCGTAGTTATCGAGAGACGCGGCGCCGGCTCGTGGAGATCGCGGCGCTGCCGCCGGCAGCGTTCGATTGCACCAGACCGGCACAGTGGGTAAAACCACGTTCCGGTTCCGCGTGCATCGACGGGTCCTCGAGTCAGTGTTGCGATAGGATCGTAGGTGGTAAGTCGACGTGTTCTCATTCTGGGAGTCGCCATTGCGGCTTCAGCGGGCGTGGCGGGTGCGTCCCGCGCCTCGGCGAATCAAGTCGCGCAAGCCGACGGGCAAGCGGCGCCTGAGTTGACCGCGGCGCAGATCGAGGAACTCGACCTTCATCGACAAATCATCACGGACACGGATTCGCGGCCGGAGAGCCGCCGGCGTATGGCCGAGCGGTTGCTGAAGCTCGGCAACCCGGGGCGGATCGATCTCGTTGTGGAGCTTCTCTCGCCGGGCGCCGCCGCCGCGATTTGTGAGGCTTTGGTGTCGGTGGGCACGAAGCAGCCGGAACTCCTGGACGCGCGTTTCGTCGACCCACTTCTGACGCTGTTGGGAGACGAGCGATCAGAGTTGCCGTCAAAGGCAGCGGCCGCACTGTCCGTTTTTCGTGATGGTGTCGTGGCGGCTCGGCTCGGCGCCCTCGCGTCGGATGGTACCCGCCCGATGCGCCAGCGCCTTTCCGCAATCGACGCGCTGGCCATGAACACGGATCGACGGGAGATCGTCGCGGAGCTCATCACGCTGGCGTCCTCGACGGACGCCGCGGTGGTCGCCAGGGTGGTTGATGCACTGCGGCCGGCGTCCCGCGTCGATTTCGGTGGCGACGTTGCGGCATGGCAAGCGTGGTGGGAGGCGAAGCAGACGCTGGACGACGCGGACTGGCTTCGCGATCGGCTGGATCTGACCGCACAGCTCAATCAATCGCTGATGGCGGAACTGTCGCGGCTCCGGGAGGAGTCGGAAATGCATCGGCAGCGGATGGCGAGCAGCATCTGCGATCTATTGCGAGCCAATCTCCAACTCACACAGCCCACGCCCCGCGAAGCATCCCTCATTCAGCGGCTCACGCACTCGATGGTGGAACACCGTCTTTGTGCGTTGGTGCTCGTCCGGGAGCGAATACAGGAAGGAGAGCGCCCGGGTGACGCGGTCCGCGCGGCGGTGAAGGAGTGTCTTGCCGACGATGCGACCGAGGTTCGGGTGGAGGCGTTACAGATCGTCGGCAACCTCAAGGACCCGACCGACGCGGCGGAGGTGCTCGCGCTGCTGGCGAACGAGAAATCGCCGACGGTACGCGAGGCGATCCTGCTGGTGCTTGGGCGCTTGGAGAACCCCGTCGCACTGGACGCGCTGGTTTCGGAGCTGGCGTCGCCGAACGCGCCGACCGGTTGCGTGCGCGAAGCGGCGATCGCGATCGGGGCGATATTTCAATGCCCCGATGTGCCGCCCACGGCCGTGGCGTCGGTGGTGACACCGCTGCGCGAGCGTCTTGCGTCCGCCGCGCCGGACAATCTACGACTGCGCGAAGCGCTTCTCGGCGCGATGGCGAAAATCGGCGATCGCGCGTTCGCGCCGGAGTTTGCGGCCAACCTGGCATCCGAATCACCGGAGTTGGTGGTTGCATCGATTCGCGGCGTCGAAGTGATCGGTGACGCCGATCAACTCGACCGTCTGCTGGAGCACTTGGGGCACGCGGACCCGCGCGTGCGACAGGTGGCGGCCGCCGCTGTGGGGAGTCTCGGATCCGGCCCGGAGCATCTTCAGGCGTTGCACGGTCGATTGAATCCCGACGTCGAGCCGAGCGAGCGCGTTCGCAACGAGACTTGGGACGCATTTCGCTTGGTGCTCACGAAGAACCCAACCTTGTACATGCAGTGGGTCGACCGTTCGGGGCGATTCCCCGACCGGCAGATTGAGTTGCTGAGTTCGTGGATCGAATCCCGGGCGGGCAAGAACGGCGCATCGCCGGACCTGAACGACGCGCGCTGGAAGCTGTCACTCATACTGGATGCGGAGGACAGGTTTGCCGAGGCAATCCCACATCTCCAGGACCTGGGCAAGGCGTTTCGCGAGAGTGGCGATCCCCGAACTGCGTCGGTTGATCTCGCCTTGTTGCGCGCGTCCCTTTATGGGGAGCGCCACGACCACATCGAGGAGCTTGTCGGACAGGTCTGTTCTTACGCCAACGGGGACGTGGCACGGAAGAAGGCGATCGCCGATGCGATCGTCGAGTACCTCGATCTGCTGCGCCGGACCGACATTGACAGGTTCGATCCACTGGTCGAACGGCTGAAACGAATTCCGGTCGAAGCGCTCGGCTCCGAATGGTCCGCTCGCCTTGCGGCGCTGGCTGATTCAGCCGACGGCTCGCCGGAGGGCGCGGCCGACACGCCAACCCCATAATCCCGATACGCATCGCTTCCGTCGGACCCTTCGCTCCGGTTGTCCGGCATGTGCCGCGCGACGCGGGTGTCCGCGGCTACGCGGCTTGTTCCACGTGGAACACTCCGATAAAACCATCTAAGTCCTTCATTCACAATCGTTTAATTCCCTCTCGGTGTACGACGATAGTCGGTGCGTAGGCGGTTCCGAACCGCCGGGGGATTTGGTGAATGCCAGGGCAACAACCACGCGTACTCGTCGTCGGCGGTGATTCCCACGACCGGGCGAAGCTGGTCGAGGAGCTGGGCGCATCGGCTGCCTGTCGCGAATGCACGAACGCGGCCGAGGCTCATCTGTGCCTTCGGCGAGCGCGTTTTGACGTCATCGTATTTCATGTAAGCCCCGACAGCGGGAACGGCGGGGACGGCACCGAGATGGGGGATTTCGTCTCGTCACTGTGCGAACGTCCGAAGGTCGTTCTTGTGTCCGAGGACCCGGAGGCAGAGTGGGTTCGATACGCGTTCAAGCGAGGTGCGTTCGATGTCGTCATGAGTTGGTCGAACGTCGCGGAGATCGTGCGGTCCGTGGATCATGCCATCGCAGCCGGTGCCACGGTACCGCAGGTCACGGTCACAGGGGACGACCGTGAGAGTTCGACCGACAGTGTGAACGACCCCTTGACCGAGGCGCTCACTCAGCGGGCGTTTCACCGCTCTTTGGAGCGGCTGCGCGCACGCTGCCGGACGCAGGATCAGTGCATGAGCGTGCTGATACTGGACATCGATGACTTCCGGGGTTTCAACGAGGTGAGGTCGCGCAGGGCCGGTGACGGACTGTTGCGCTGGTTTTCGCGGCAGCTGCGTCGGTTCTCCAGCGACGCGGATTCCGTCGGGCGCTACGACGCGGATCGTTTCGCGGTCGCGTTGCATGACGCAGACGAGAATCACGCCCGGCGCCTGGCGGAGCGAATTCGGCGAGAGGTGTCCGGCGGCGGGTGTCTTGGTGTGTCCGGCGGTTCGCTCTTTCGATTCCGTATCGGCGTCGCGACATCTCAGTCGGGTTTCGTGGAATCGGCCGACGACCTGGTGGAGCGCGCGTTGATCGCCGCGGAGCGGGCGAAGGACCTGGGTGGAAACCAGACCGTGTGCTGGTCGGACGCGTCGGTGAAGGGTCCGTCGCGCCGCCGTCTGGAGCAGGCGTCGATCGACGAGGTTTCCCGGTGGATCGGCGGATCGCGTCAGCAACTCAGGCAGGGCTACATCGAATCAACGCAGGCACTCGTAGCCGCGGTTGAGGCGAAGGAACCTCACACGCGCGAGCACGCGCGCGTGGTCAGTGTCTACTGCGAAGAGATCGCCGGCCGGATGGACCTGCCGACCGCCCAGATCGAGTCGATCAAGACGGCCGCTCTGCTGCACGATGTGGGCAAGATCGGTGTGCCGGATAGCGTGCTGCAGAAACCGGGGCCTCTGACCGAGGCTGAATTCGCCATGATTAAGAAGCACCCGCAGATTGCGGTCGACATTTTGGGGCACGCCAGTTTCCTGCGCAACGAACTGCCGTTGATTCTCCACCATCACGAGCGCTTCGACGGACGGGGATACCCGGGCGGTCTGCGCGGGTCGAAGATACCTCTCGGGGCGCGCGTTCTGAACGTCGCGGACTCGCTGGACGCCATGCTCTCGGCGCGCAGCTACAAGAGCGCGTTCAGCGTCGAACACGTGCGGTCGGAACTCAGGCGGTGTTCGGGCGGCCAGTTCGATGATGAAGTCGCGCGGGTCGCGCTCGAGTGGCTCGAGGACGCGCCGAACGAGACCGCCCAGCATGACCACGCCGGCGTGGGTTCGGCGTGAGCTTCGCCGCGGCCGAAGCGTGCGGTCAGATTCCGGTATTGAAGTTGAACATGGCGAGTAGGAGCGCGATCAGCGCGACGAGAAAGCGTGTCATGTCAGGACTCCCTGCGGTGATTCCATGCCGGGCTCGGTCGACCCGCGTCACCGATGCAATGCCGCCGATGCCTGATCGACATCATCCACGATGTCGAACCAACGGTCCAACCGCGTCAGGTCGAACACTTGCTTGACGAACGCGGACGGCGCGATCAACACCACGTGTGATCCGCTCAGCCGGGCGCGCGTCACGACGTTGATCAGTTCGCTCAGCCCCGCCGAGTTGATCTGCTCGAGCTCCGACAAACTGACGGCCAACCGCGCGCCGCCGGACGCCACCAGCGGCTGCAATTCGTCCGCCATCGTCCGGGCGTCGGATCCTTCAAACGCGCCTGCCAGCGTGGCCAGTTTGAACCCGTCGTGGTGTTCGATGTGGATGTTCATCTACTTGTCCAGGTTGTTTGTCGTTCGCCGCCGAAGCGCCTTGCGAACGAGAACGTAGTTGTAGGACTCATACAAGGTCACTTCGCCTGAGATCAGAAAGACGGGCACCTCGCTCGACGCCTTCGTCTCCATCACGATGCGCTCGAGTTGCTGATTCGGCAGCAGTCGCATCGGGCGCTTCGGCGCCTCCGCACTGTCCGCCTCGAACACCAGCGTCCACCACGAACCGCTGCGCTGAAGACGACCGGCCACGTTGTGGACGTACTCGCCCTCGCGCATCAGCACCATCGTCTTGGCCTTGCGCCGCCGCGCCGGCGCGCCAGCCGCGTCTCGCCACTGCTTCGGCTTCGCGACCGAATCCACCGGGCGGTCCCGCTCGAACGCCGACATGATCTCCTCGGCCGAAGGCTGGGACGGAGCGCGCGTCTCCTCGCGCGTCGCCTCCACCGGCGGCTTGGGGGTGGGCGGCGCGTCGACCGCCGGCTCCGGTCGGTCCGCTGCAGGCGGCGGCGCATCTTGTGCGGGGGACCGCATCGCCCAACACACCATCAACGTGACAGACGCCGCAACCGCGACTCGATGTCCTCTTCGCATGACTGGTTGACCTCCGCGCCGTCGCCGGTGTCCGCTCTCGATGCATCGCCGGGAGGGCGAGGCTCCCGCCGAGCCGCGCGCACTCCGCAACGAACGAAATCGCCTCGACCGTCGCTCCACTGTGCATTATCGGCCACGGCACGCGGAGACGCCAGCGAACGGCTCAGAACATGCCCACGCAAGCGTGGGCATGCCACCCAGAACGGGATGCATGCCCTCTATTGCTCCGCATCCAGCAGGTCCGCCAGGTCGGCCGCGCCCGTCACCGGCTTCTTGCACCGGTACTGCTCGCAGACGAACGCCGTCGGCTTGCCGTCGATCGCCTTCTTGCCCTTCAGAAGCGGGATGCGCGCCGCCAGCGCGGTCGCCGCGTCCGCGTCCCGCGCCAGTGCCAGCGCCTTGTTCGGACGGTACTTGCCGTGAATGGCCGACAACATCGCCCGCGTGCCCGGATGCCCCGGAGGACCGACCACCGCGATCTCCTTCGGCTGGCCGTAGTAGAAGTCCACGGCGCACAGAAGTCGCTCGAACTGCGAAGGCGAACGCTCGACCAGATGGGCGAACGCCCGAAAGATCGACTCCGCCTTCACGCGATAGTCGTTGTTGCCCGTCAGAACCGAAAGGCGCAACAGATTCAGCGCCGCCACCGAGTTGCCCGACGGAACCGCGCCGTCGTTCGGATCCTTGGTGCGTGCCAGGAGTTCCTCACCATCCGTCGCCGTGAAGAAGAAACCCCCGCCGCGCTCGTCGTGGTACCGCGCGATCTGATTGTCCGTCAGGGCGCGCGCCGCGTCCAACCACCGAACGTCGAACGTGGCCTCGTAGAGGTTAAGGAGACCCTCAACGAAGAACGCGTAGTCGGTCAGATACCCCGTGAGCCTCGCGTTTCCGTTCCGGTACGTCCGCAGCAGTTTGCCGTCTTCGTTCATTCTGGTGAGCACAAAGTCGGCCGCGCGCCCGGCGGCGTCCGCGTAGCGCGGCTCGTCGAGCACCTGCGCCGCCTTGCCGAGGCTCGCGATGATCAGACCGTTCCACCCGGTGAGGATCTTGTCGTCGAGACTCGGCGCTACGCGCTCGTTGCGCGCTCGGAGTATCTTGGCATTCATCGCCGCCAGGCGCTTCTTCCATTCGGTGAGGTCGAGCTTGTGGAGTGCGGCAAACGTCTCGTCGTCCTTCTGGACGTTGAGGATGTTCTTCGCACCGGCCGGCGCGTGCCCGCGCGACTCGAACCAGTTGCCGCGCTCGGTAACGTCGTAGTAGGCACAGAAGAGCTTGCCGTCTTCGGAACCCAGGACCGCCTCGACTTGCTCGATGGTCCAGATGTAGAACTTGCCCTCCATTCCCTCGCTGTCCGCGTCGCGCGTGGAGTAGAAGCCGCCTTCGGGGGATTGAAGATCGCTGAGACAGTAGTCCAGTATGCCGCGAGCGGTTTTGGCAAAGAGCGGATTACGCGTGGCCTGATACGCATCGAGGTAGATCGCGCTGACCAGCCCCTGGTCGTACAGCATCTTCTCGAAGTGCGGCACGAGCCAGTTGGGGTCCGTGCTGTAGCGGCAGATGCCGCCGCCGATGTGATCGTAGATGCCGCCGCGCGCCATCTTCGTCAACGTCAGCTCGACGGGCGGAAGAAGATCGGCGTTGCCGGTTCGGTGGTACGCTCGGAGCATCAGGTCCATGGTCATGCTCGGCGGGAACTTGTTGCCCTGGCTACCCAGCCCGCCCTCGTGCGGGTCGAAGTAGCGGGCCATCAGATGGGCGGTGTCGGCCACGGACTCCTCCGGGATCGAGCCCTCTGTCGCACGCGGCTGGTTGGCCCACTGCTGGAGGTAGGCTCGCATCTCGCCGCCCTTCTCGGTCAACTGCGCTCGGTTGCCGTTCCAGGCGCCGTCGATCTGGGTCAGGAGCCGTTCGAACGTGTCGCGCGGAAAGTAAGTCCCGCAGTGGAAGGGTACCCCGTCGGGCGTCATGAAGATCGACATCGGCCAACCGCCGTGTCCGGTCATTTTGATCGTGGCCTGCATATAGATCTCGTCGATGTCGGGTCGTTCCTCGCGATCAACCTTGATGCTGACGAATCCGCCGTTGAGGATGGCCGCGATCATCTCGTCCTCGAAGCTCTCGTGCTCCATGACGTGACACCAGTGGCAGGCCGAGTAGCCGATGCTGAGGAAGATCGGTTTGTCCTCGCGCTTGGCGCGCTCGATGGTCTCCGGGCTCCACTCGCTCCAATCCACGGGGTTGTGGGCGTGTTGCAGGAGGTAGGGGCTCGTGGCGTCGATGAGTTGGTTGGTGTGTTTGTGTTTCGTTTCCCCGGGCACCTGTTCCGCCTTTCGTTGTAGGTCGTCCCCGCCGCAGGCCACGGGCGTCGACGCGCAGAATAGACATACCAGGGCGGATGCGACGCGTCGCGACATTTTACGATCTTGCAGTTTGATCATCATGAACTCCAGCCTCTTGTCATCATACCAGGGAGGGTTCGTTCGGCCCAGCCGCCCTCAGTGTGGGGGGTGCATCCCGAAACGGGTGGCACATAGAGTGATTTGGACGTTCTCGAACCATGCCCACGCAAGCGTGGGCATGCCACCGGATGCCGTCAAGTAAGTTGTTCGCCGCGTGTGGCCAATACCGCGTGAGACTCGGGTTTTTCGCGTCCGATCAGCCTGCGCCAGATCGGGGGGCTCGGGAGGCGTTCGCTTTTCTTGTGTGGCCAGTCGCGAGCCCGTTTCGACGAGTGAGGCGCGTTGTCGTCCCACGCCGCGGCCGGCAAACGCGCCGCCAACAACGAGCAACCCTCTCCGTGGCGAACACGTTCCATTGCCCAACGAATCACCCGCAAGGCTTGGTCCGCTCGGTTGCTCACCTCGGAATGCCAACGATGAGGGATACGGTCCGCTTGTCATCCCCGCTGCCGGGACTAAAGTGAGCGCGATTCCACGAAACGTAGCGTCTGGGAGTGTCGATGGCGTCCAGCCCGGCGAAAAAAGGGTCGAAGAACGTATCCGGGGGGCTGACGCCCGCGATGCGCCAGTACGCCGAACAGAAAGAGCAGGCCCGCGATGCGATCCTCTTCTTTCGGATGGGCGATTTCTACGAGACCTTCTACGACGACGCCAAGACCGCCGCCCGCGTCCTGGGGATCACGCTGACCTCCAGAAGCAAGGGCGAAAACCCCATCCCGCTCGCCGGAATTCCGTACCACGCACTCGAAACCTACCTCAACAAACTCGTGGCCGCCGGTTTCAAGGTCGCGATCTCCGAGCAGGTCGAAGATCCCAAACACGCCAAGGGCGTCGTCAAGCGCGAGATCGTGCGCATCGTCACCGCCGGAACGCTCACGGACGAGGCGCTCCTCGACGAGCGTAGTGACAACATTCTGGCATCGTTGGCCAACGGCGCCGGCGGCGTCGGGCTCGCCACGGTGGAACTGGCGTCGGGTGAGTTCCGCGTTTACGAGGAGTGGTCCCGCGGTCGACCGCGGGAGGCCGTGCTCGACGAACTCGTCCGCATTCGACCCGCGGAGGTTCTCGTGGACGACGACCCCGATTCCGCTGCCGCGATCGTCGCCCGCGAACTCGGAAAGCTCTGCGGTACGACGATCGCAACACGCGGCGCCTACGAGTTCAACGAGCACCACGCAACCGAGCGGCTGCACAAGCACTTCGGCGTCAGGACGCTCGAAGGCTACGGCATCGGCGAGACGACGACATCCGTCAGAGCGGCCGGCGCGATCATCAGCTACCTCGCCGAAACACAGAAATGCTCCCTCGCGCACATCACCCGCGTGCAGCCGCAGCGTTCGACGGACACGCTCCTGATCGACCACAACTCGTGGCGATCATTGGAAATAGAACGTACGCTGCGCGGCGGCGAGCGGTTCGGCAGCCTGCTCAACGCCGTGGATCGGACCGTGCATCCGATGGGCGCGCGGCGATTGCGACAGTGGCTCTGCGCCCCGCTGATCGACGTCGACGCCATTGTCGCGCGGCAGGACGCGGTTGCTGCCTTCGTCGAGTCCGAGCGGGCGCGGGCGGCCATCCGTGGGGAACTTCGAGACGGCGCCGATATCGAACGCATCACGGCACGCATCGCACTCGCCCGCGCCACGCCGCGCGACCTCGTCGGGCTGAGTCGAACGCTCGACACGCTGCCTCACGTGCGCGATCTGTTGGCGCCCCTGGAACCGCCGCTCTTGCGTGGATGGTCCGGCGACCTCGAGGGTCTCGACGAACTGGCAGAACTCCTGCGCAGCGCGCTTCGCTGCGACGCGCCGCTCACCGTGCGCGAAGGGGGGATCATCGCCGACGGATACGACGCCGAGTTGGATCAACTGCGGCACATCCGCACAAACGGGCAGGCATGGCTGGCCGACTACCAGAAACGCCAAATAGAAGAGACCGGCATCCCGACGCTCAAGGTGGCGTTCAATCGCGTTTTCGGTTTCTACATCGAGGTGTCGAACACGCATCGCGATCGCGTGCCCGCTTCCTACGTGCGCAAGCAGACGATCAAGTCCGCCGAACGCTACATCACCGATGAGCTGAAACAGTACGAAACGAAAGTCCTCACCGCCGAGGAGAAGGCCAACGAACTCGAGACGCGTCTCTTCGAGCAGCTGCGCGATCGCACAGCCACCCACATCCCCGCGCTGCAGCGGGTGGCCGGCGCGTTGAGCAGGATCGATTGCGCCGCCGGGTTCGCCGAGCTCGCGGTCGAGCGTCGCTACGTCAGACCCGAGGTTGCCGCGGGGGACCATCTGCACATCGTCGACGGTCGGCATCCGGTTTTGGAGCAGTCGCTCGAGGAGCGATTCGTGCCCAACGATACGGACATGACGGACGGATCGCGTCTGTGGATCATCACCGGCCCGAACATGTCGGGCAAGAGCACGTACATGCGGCAAATCGCGCTGTTGACGCTCCTTGCGCAAACAGGTTCGTACGTGCCCGCCGAGACCATGTCGCTCGGCGTGGTCGACCGCATCTTCGCCAGAATCGGCGCGTCCGACGAGATCATGCGCGACCGAAGCACGTTCATGGTAGAGATGACCGAGGCCGCGAACATCCTCAACAATGCCACGCGCGCGTCACTCGTCATCCTCGACGAGATCGGGCGCGGCACGAGCACCTTCGATGGGCTGTCTCTCGCGTGGGCGATCACGGAGCAACTGGCCCGCGTCACCCGGTGCCGCACGTTCGTCGCGACGCACTACCACGAGCTGACCGAACTGGCGGATTTGCTCAAGAACGTCGCCAACCACAACGTCGCCGTCCGCGAATGGCCCGATGCCGAGGACGAATCCGAACGCATCATCTTCCTGCACAAGATCGTCCCCGGCGGCAGCAGCAAGAGCTACGGACTCCACGTCGCACGGATGGCCGGCGTACCGCGTGAGGTCGTCCAACGAAGTGCGGAGATTCTGGATCAGTTGCAGGACGGCTTCGGCGGCGGCAAACGGCACGAGCCGCTGGTCGCCGCCCGCACGCGAAACGACGCCCAGCTTCCCCTGTTTGACGATCCGCCCGACCCGGTCATCGAAGAATTGAAAGCGATCGATCTCGACCACCTCACCCCGTTTGACGCCCTCCAACGCCTCCGCGCCTTGCAGGAGAAGCTCCGCCGGACGTGATCCACGCGAACCACCGCGGCCGATTCGTCGTACTACTTGTCAGCCGCGGGCAATCCGTGGTATACCACGCGACGTCCCGCGGACGGGAAAGCCGGGGCTCGGCGAGCGCTTCGAGCGATCGACCGGCCGGGTCCGCGGGCGTGTCGTAAATCAATCTGTCCGAGTGAAACACAGATAGAGCGGGAGGACACCATGTTGAGAATCGGTTCGACTTTCGTGATGGCTGCTGGCTTGGCGATGTTCGCGGGCGGATGCTCCGAAAAGGAAGAGCCCACGCCGGTAGAGAAGTATGGTAAGGAAATCCAATCCGTCCGCGTCATGATCTTCCGTGACGGCACGGTCACCCGGGCGCTTTCGAACTATCGCATGACCACCGGCACCCTGCCGACCACCGAGCAAGGACTCAAGGCACTCACCAAACGCCCCAAAGGCATGGACGCAAACGCCTGGCTAGGCCCCTACATCGACAGCGCCGCGGACTACACGGACATGTGGGGCAACGAACTGCACTATCGGTACCCCAGCGAGACCCACCCGGACAAGCCCCAACTCTATGATCTCTGGAGCCTGGGTCCCGACGGAAAAGACGGAACCGACGACGACCTCCTCAATCACCAGTATCGCTGATCCACCGTCGGAGGCACCACGGTTCTGGACGGTGGGGCCATGACGTCCGTCCGCGAGTCGGATGAACGGTCAGATCAGTGCGCGTACGTCGACGCCGAGAGCCTTGGCGACGCGCTTCAGGGTGCGCACGGTGGTGTGATCGCGGTTGCGCTCGATCCGCGAGATCTGTGACTGCGGGATGCCGAGCTTGGCACCAAGTTGCTTTTGCGTCAGTCCCTTGGACCTGCGCGCTCTTGCGACTTGCTCGCCCGCGAGTTTCCGCCCGAATGCGTCGGCGTCCACCCACTTCGCTTCGGGATCGTTGAGTTTCGATACGGCGCTTTCCACCATACTAGCCTTGAGCATGTCTTCGTAGACATCGACGGGCACCAGCACGTGTGTCGGCCGATCGCCGTCCATCACGTAGGCGTGCCCGTGATCCGGCTGCGCGGACCGCGCTACGGCGGATCGGCGTCGCCTCGGCTGCGTGTTGCGCGTCTTCTTTTTGGAAGAGACTTTCGGCATTCCACCACCCGGATTCGCTTCCTCGCCGGATCGAACTCGAACAAGGCTAGGTTCCCCGCAAACCGGAAGAACCGAAGCGCGTACTTGTTCTTCTTCGACAGGCTACCCGGTCCTTCCGAGTTGCGAATCGGTTCCGTCCGAACCGCGTCCAACCCCTCGTAGAACGTAGTCAGTTCCTGCTGACCACACTCGTGCCGCAGAAACCATAGAGCATCTTCATGCAGTTCCGCCTCAAGGCGCATGCTCGTCCTCCCGCCGGCGGTTGCCCGCCACGCAGACTCACGACTACCTTAAAGCGGAACACTCACCCTTTCACTACGGTAAATCCCGTATTCTCCACCCCTCTTTGTGTCCCGCGACCTGGGGCCGGTCATTCTTCTCATATTCTCTATGCTATACTATATAGCATCAATGCTATCTGTCAAGCGGCTTTCCGAGACGGTCCTACAGGTGCGTCAGGTAGTCGCACAGCAGCCTCACGCCGAAACCCGTGCCGCCTTTGGGGCAGTAGGGCGTCGGCTTGTCGATCGACCCGACTGCCGCGATGTCCAGGTGCGCCCACGGAATCTTCGGGTCGACGAACTGCTTGAGAAACACGGCGCCGACGCTGGCGTGTCCCTCGCGGGTGGCTGAGTTCTTCATGTCACAGTCGTCCCCGCGAATCAACTCAAAGAACTCGTCGTGCATCGGCAGGGACCACAACCGCTCGTGCGTGCGCTCGCCCGAGCGAATCAGTCGATCGCGCAGCGTGTCGTCGTTGCAGAATGCCCCGGCGTAGACCTTTCCGAGTGCGACCACGACCCCCCCCGTCAGCGTCGCGATGTCGATCATCGCGCGCGGCTTGTACCGCTTCTGAGCGTAGGTCAATGCGTCGGCCAACACCAATCGACCCTCCGCGTCGGTGCTGATGATCTCGATCGTTTTGCCTGACATGGAGGTGATGATGTCGTTCGGCCGATAGGCGTTGCCGCCGATCATGTTCTCCGCGGATGCGATGATCCCGACTACCGGAACCTTCGGTTTCAACGCGGCGACCGCCTTCATGATCCCCAGCACGGCAACGCCGCCGCACTTGTCGTACTTCATGCCGACGATGCCGCTCTTGTCCTTCAGCGAGTAACCACCCGTATCAAACGTGATCGCCTTGCCGATCAGGACCACCGGCTTGGCGCTGCCTCGGGCGCCGTACTCCAGAACGATCAGCCTCGGCGGAGTCGCGCTGGCTCGCCCCACGGCGTGCATCGCACCCATCTTGAGCTTCAGTATCTGACGCTCGTCGAGCACCGTGCATTTCAGCCCGGCAGACTTTGCCAGACTGCGCGCTCGAGCGGCGAGCGTCACCGGGTTGATCACGTTCGCGGGTTCGTGCGCCAGGGTCCGCGCGTCGTTGGTCGCGGCTGCGACCGTGTGGGCGTTGCGCATCTGCTTTGCGGCGTTGCCCGCACCCCCCGCAAACGCGCAGACGACGCGCGTGTTCGGGATCTTATCCGCCTGCGATTTGTATCCATCGAACCGAAACGAACCCAGTTCGAGACCTTCACAGAACGAGAAGACGGCGTCGTCCAATGCGTCGACCACGTCCGTCATGTCGATCACCGCATCCGCGAGACGTCGCGCTCCGATCAACCGCGCGATCGAACCGCCGACGCGGCGAATGCGCTCCGCCGTACGGTCCCCGCGAGATCCCATCGCCACCAGGGTCACCTGATCGAATCGCACACCCGTCGCCGCGAGGACCACGGGCTCGCCGGGACCGTCGGGTATCGGAATTCCGGCGAGCGAGAGCCCCATGCGTCGGTCCGGATTCCGTTTCTTGCCGGAAAACAGCGGGATGAACAGGTGTCCGCGTGACTTGACCTGTGATGCAGCGCGTGCAGTGATTCGCAAAACATGACCCTTCAAAAACGTGAAGACAAACAGGGGCGTCATGTTATGGTCTGCCGGTCGTGACGGCAATCACCGGGTCCGCCCGCCGCAAGACGTCAGCGGTTCGCTCGCGCGACAGTCCTTGACGGCGGAGGGGGGCGTGATTAGCATCGCGTCGGTCGGTGGGCGCGGGCGAATGGCGGGCGGCGAGCGCTTCGCGGCGTTTGCCGATGTCGTTCATATCGAGAAGGATGGGACAATGCGTGCGGATGTTAAGCTCGGCCTGCTGTTTTCGATCGGGGTGGTTCTGTTCGCCGGCTGGTACTTCGTCGACCAGGACACAACGCAGTCGACGATCGCGATACTCAAGGACGAACAACGTCTTGACCTCGCGCCGTCACGGCAGCCTGAGCCCGTCGCGGCGGAACCACCGCAGGCGTCGTCGTTGGACACGCTCGCCGCCAGCCCCGCACAGCTTCCCGGCGCGGACGACGCTGATCGCCCCCCGGCCGGAGATGCTTCCGACGCGCACACCAGCCTTGCAGATCTCTTCAAGGCTGAACGCGAGGACGATCCGGGCGTCGGGCATCCTGAGGAACTTCCGGGCAGCGAATCCGGCGAGGTGATTGCCGGCGCCACGCGGTCTGGGGATTCCGCGGGCGTTGCGACGTTCGCGCCTCCGAAGCCCGCCGCGCCGCGGATGGAGACACACACCGTCAAGGCCGGCGACAACATCGCCGGAATCGCCCGCAGGTACTTCGGCGACATTCGGTATACCGAATATGTCATCGCCGCCAATCCGCACATCCCTGACGCAACCTCTCTGCTGCAGATCGGAGCCGTGATCATTCTTCCGGACATGGAGTCCGTCGAGTTCCCTCCCACGCCGGAGAAGCGGCCCGTTGCGATCGCGGGCAACACGCACACCATCGCGGCCGGCGATACACTGTTCAGCATTGCCTTGAACCGTTTGGGGGCAGGGTCGCGTTGGGACGACATTTACGAACTCAACAAGGGCGTGATCGGCGATGACGCCGGCGCGCTCGAGATCGGGCAAGTCTTGAAGCTCCCGGAACGCTAGCGTGACGGCAAGAGACACGCACGGTGAATCACCCTGACATGGCCTCGAGCCGAACGGCGTACCGCGTCGGTCCTTCCGGCTGGAGCTACGCCGACTGGAAGGGGGTCGTCTATCCGTCCGGCGCATCGAGTCGGTTCGATGCGCTCGCGTACATCGCCCGTTTTTTCGACGCGGTCGAGGTAAACGTCAGCTTCTATCGGCCAGTCACGCCGCGTATGAGCGCGTCGTGGGTGAGTCGCGTCTCGGATGAGCCTGCGTTTCGCTTCGTGTTCAAGCTGCACCGGGTATTCACGCACGAGAGGCAGCCCTACACACGCACAGCCGTCAACGAGTTTCTCGCGGGTCTCGAACCGGTGGCGGAAGCGTCGCGTTTGGGTTGCGTCCTCGTGCAGTTTCCGTGGTCGTTTCGCCGCAGCCCGCAATCCGTTGAGTGGCTTCGCCGGCTGGGCGACGACTTCGGGATTCATGCGCTGGTTGTGGAACTACGACACGATTCCTGGCTCGTTCCGGACACGGCGTCCGATATGCGCGAGATCAACATGGGCTGGTGCAACATCGATCAGCCGCGTCTTGCCCACTGCGTCGGGCCCTCGGAGCACGCGATTGGACCGGTCGGTTACGTTCGCTTCCACGGTCGCCGGGCGGACACGTGGTTCACCGAGAACGCCCAAACGCACGACCGATACAACTACCTCTACTCGACGGCGGAACTGCATGAGTGGCTGCCGCGCGTCCAACGAGTCGGCGAAACGGCTTCGGAAGTATTCGTGTTCTTCAACAACCACTATCGCGGGCAGGGTCCGGCCAATGCGTTGGAACTTCGCGCCATGCTTGCCGGTGGTCAAGTCGAAATCCCGGAGCAGATGATTGGTCATTTTCCACACCTGGCACCGCTGCGAAGATCGGACGTAGGTGGTTTCCCGACCTCGCTCTTCTGATAACGACGATCAAATGTGTCCCGCGCATTATTCACGTTGTCGGGCTTGATGCGCCACGGGCGGAGTTCTATGATCGTGTGTGGGGGGACGTGCGACAATAGCGGCCGCGTGCGGGCGAACGAGGGCCTGCCCTATCGGGCTCGTCGTTGTGATTCGGACGTGGGTTGATCGGCGTACGGCGTTGCGACGGTGGCGCGCGGGTGAACAAGCGGGTCGCGCGAGCCGATACTCCTGACGGCTTCCGGGGAAAGATGCGCAGACGCGCGAGAACGCGCCCGAGAGTTCTGGAGTTTCGTGATTGCGCCTGCGACAGTGGGCGTGTCATTCGGCGGCACCGATCGATGCAGAAACCCAAAGACGTACTCACCACCGGGCAGGTCGCCAAGATCTGCAACGTCGCTCCGCGCACCGTGTCAAAGTGGTTCGACGGTGGACAGCTGAGCGGATACCGCATCCCGGGCAGTCGCGACCGTCGCATTCCGCTCTCCCAGTTGGTCAGCTTCATGCGCATCCACGGAATGCCGCTCAACGGGCTGGAAACGGGAACCACGCGCGTTCTGGTGCTCGAAGCGGACGGCGCCGTGGACAAACTGATACGGGAGGCTTCGTCCGCCGATAACGGGCTGCACGTCTCATGCACGAAGACGGCTTTTGAAGCGGGAGTCGCCGCCGAGAACGTGAAGCCGAGTGTCCTCGTCGTGGATGTGTCGCTCCCGGATGTGCGCCCGGAACAACTTCGACGCGACCTTCGCACGCACGCAGGGCTCGAGCCCATTAAGCTCATCGCAACGAGCACGGCGATGAGCGACTCGGAGGGCCAGCAGATGCTCCAAGCCGGCTTCGATGCCTACCTCAAGAAGCCCTTCAGTGCTCGACAGTTCCTCGACGCGGTCAATCAGGTGATCAGCACTTCCGTCTGAATCGGCGATCCTCCAACCTGCTGAGGCGGCGAGGATTGTGATGCACGGTCCACGGCCGTACAATGACCGCGGGCAATCGACGTGAACCGGTGAAGATAGCGACCGCCGATGCAACCGAGGAAGCTGTACGTAGAGACGATGGGCTGCCAGATGAACGTGCTCGACAGCGAGCTGGTCATCGGACAGCTCACCGCGCGTTCCTTCGCGCTGTCCGACGATGTGAGCGATGCGGACGTCGTGTTGATCAACACTTGCAGCGTTCGTGCGCATGCCGAGGACAAGGTGCTCTCGCACCTCGGCGCCCTCAGGCGCCGAAAGCAGCGTAACCCCGACATGATCGTCGGAGTGATCGGCTGCATGGCCGAGCGCGATCCCGGCGGGTTGGTCGCCAAGATGCCGCACATCGACCTGATCTGCGGTCCCGGCGAGTTAAACAAGATCCCCGCGATGATCGACGAGCTCGACGAGACCCGCCGGCGTGTGATCGCCCTCTCCCAGAGCCAATCTCGTCGCAGCACGGCGCTGCAACGGGCAACCGAATACGACTCCGTGGAAGCACTGGACCTGTCGCGCTCGGCGTGTATCCAGGACCACCCCACGCAGGCCTATGTTCGTGTCCAGCGAGGCTGTGACAAGTTCTGCACGTTCTGCGTTGTTCCGTTTACGCGGGGTCCCGAGCGAAGTCGCCCTCCCGAGCAGATCGTGAACGAAGCCAGGATGCTGGTAGACCGCGGCGCGGTTGAGATCACGCTGCTGGGTCAGACTGTGAACAGCTACATTCATCAGGATTCGGGACGCGCGGTCCCATTCTCGGAGTTGCTGAGTCGCCTCAACGATATTGATGGTCTCGAACGGTTGCGGTTCGTGACCAGCTACCCGGGTGACTTCGGTGACGACATTCTGCAGGCGATGCGCGATCTCCCCAAGGTGTGCGAGTACCTGCACCTGCCCGTGCAAAGCGGCAGCGACGCTGTGTTGGGGCGGATGCGCCGGCAATACTCGGTCGGGGAGTATGTCGATCTTGTGAAACGCGCTCGCGAATTCGTGCCCGGTATTACGCTCGCGACTGATTTCATCGTCGGCTTCTGTGGCGAAACCGACGAGGAGTTCGCCGACAGCCTTCGGTTGGTCGAGCGGATACGGTTCAAAAACGTGTTCGTGTTCAAGTACTCCGAGCGACCCGGTACGGTGGCGTCAAAGAGGGTGACGGACGATGTCCCCGACGATGTCAAACGCCAACGCAATATTGCGCTGCTACGCCTCCAAGAACGCATCTCAATGGAGCACAACCGAACACTCATCGGCGAGACGCCGGAGGTCCTGGTCGAAGGGTACAGCAAGCGGGCCGTCAAGGCTCAGGAGGCTGAGCAGACGCGCGGCGACGAGATAGGCCACGAGGAGTCTTCCCAACTCGTCGGCAGGACGCGAACTGACCGCATCGTGGTTTTTCCAGGAGATATCCGGCTGACTGGCCGATCAATCAAAGTTAGAATCAAGGCAGCGACGGCGTTGACCCTGCACGGAGAGTTGGTGGACGAAGACGGTGTCGCGCGGATGCCGGGGCGTTTGTCGAACCGCGTACAGATCGGAGGCTAGACGAAGAATGGCAGGAGGAGACCACTACGAGGAAGCGTCACCTTTCGGAACCGCCGTCCTGCGTGAATTGGAGCATCGGCCGAATATCTTGCCGCCCTACCACGTGGTCCTGCTCGATGACGACGATCACACTTACGCGTACGTCATAAAGATGCTCCGCGAGTTGTTTGGGCACACGTACGAAGGAGCGTACCGCATCTCCACGGAAGTGGACACGCAGGGGCGAGCCGTCGTTGACACCACGAGCAAGGAACGCGCCGAATTCAAGCGAGATCAGATACACGCCTACGGACGTGACTCACTATTGGATCGCTGCGCGGGCAGCATGTCGGCCGTCATCGAGCCGTCCCATCCAGCGTAGCGCGATCTCCAAAGAGGTCTTTCCGTTTTCCGGGTAGCATGCCCAAGCTCAGGGCGCGGGCATTTTGTGTTTCACATGGCACAGAGTTGCGATAGCGTCCAGCCAGCGACGAATCAAGCCCCGCATCTGACCGTAAACCCTGCACACGACTTAGGTTACAACGAACGCCCGACACTGCCGCTCGGTTCCTGCCTGATGCCGCAGGAACCAACTCCGCCGAACTCGTTGATTGACGGTCCCATGCCGATGTATCGAGACTGTCGACGCGACGCTGTCGTCGATACGATATGAGTGAGGCCAACGTGGCGGGTTCGGGAGCACCAACCTCTCCGAACGTCCAGGCGGACGGTCATGAGTGCAAACTCCCTACCGCCGGAGCATCGTCGTGACTGATCAGAGTCCACCGGCCCGTCCGCAGAGGTCTTGTCGGTCGCTCGATCGCAAATCGGGATCCGGGGCGTCCTTGGCGAACGTGCTGTTCGTCGCGCTGGCAGTGTCGGCAGTGGCGGTCGTTGCCGCGATGGTCTTCGTCCTCCAGACCGGAACGCGTCTGAGTGCCAAACACGCACCACTGGCCGACGCAACGATGGAGATCATCGTCAACGTCACGGCCGCTCACGTGTGGCTCGAGGAGGTTCTTTCGGGCGACGCGCACGAGCGAATCGAGGACGTGTGGCGACATCTGGCGACAGCCGACCACTACGCCACCGCGATGCTCACCGGGAGCCGTGGACCCCGCGGGAGGCTCATGATTCTCGACGACGAGGATGCACGAGCGCGGATCGAAGCGGTCGCGCGGAAGCTCCGGGAATTCAAGAGCATTGCACGGGCGCGGTGGGATTCCGCTTCGACATCGCCCGCGGGGAGCGAGAGCGACGAAGCCCACGATGCTGTCTTTCGCGAGTTGATTCACCTCGCGCAGGCAGTTGACGACGGCGTCCAGCGGAGAATCGTTCACGACGCGCGGCGGTTCGAGCGTGTGCAGGTCGCGTTGGTCGCGGGCGTAACCCTCCTGTCACTTCTGGTCGTCCTGGTCCTGCGCGGCTTCGTTCGGCGGCGTGGACACGTCGAAACGGCGTTGCGCGAGAGCGAGGAGCGATACCGTGTCGTCGCCATCACGGCACACGACGCCATCATAGCGATCGACACATCCAGCCGGATCACATTCGCCAATCCTGCAGTTGAGACGGTGTTCGGGTACGCGCCGTCCGAGTTATTGAATCAGTCGCTGGCGAAGCTGATGCCCGAGGAATCCTGGCCGGAGCACCTCAAGGCGATGGTTTGCTGCGTCGCAACCGGTCAACGTCACCTTTCGTGGGAAGGAATCGAGGTCGTCGGCCTGCACAAGGACGGGCGCCGCATTCATTTGGAGACCTCGTTCGGCGAGCAACGGGAGAACGAGGAACACCGTTTCACCGCGGTCATCCGTGATATCACAAAACGCAAACACGCCGAGGCGGAAGCGCAACATCGGGACACGGAGCTTGGCCTGATCTTTCAGGCCGTGCCCGACCTGCATTTCCGCATGGCGCTGGATGGGACCATTCTGGATTACCACGCCAGCGCACTGTCCAACCTCTACGTGCCCCCCGACGAGTTTCTGGGAAAGCGGATGCAGGATGTTCTTCCCGATGACATCGGCCACCTCTTCGACGAAGGCATAAGGGAGGTTCTCTCGACCGGCGAGGTCGCGCCGATGGAATACTCCCTGGTCGTGCACGGGGAGGATCGATGCTTCGAGGCTCGCATGTTCGTGCTGCCGAACGAACAGGTGACGGCCGTCGTCCGTGACATCACCGATCGCCGGCGAGCGGAAGAAACCCAACGAAAGAGCGAACACCAACTGCGGGAAGCTCAGCGCATAGCGAGCGTGGGTTTCTGGGACTGGGACATCCCCACCAACGCGCTGTATTGGTCTGACGGCATCTATCGCATCTTTGGACTGAGCCGCGAGGAGTTCGGAGCCACGTACGATGCGTTTCTCGGTTCGGTACACCCGGATGATCGCTCGTTCGTAGAGCAGCGCGTGGGCGCCGCCGTGCAGGGCAACGCTCCCTACGGCATCGACCATCGCATCGTGCTCCCCGACGGTGAAGTGCGACACGTGCATGAGCAGGGCGAGGTGACCCGGAATGCCTGTGGAGCACCCGCCCGTATGCTCGGCACGGTGGTCGACATCACCGACCGAAAGCGCGCGGAGGAAGCGCTCAATCGAATCGTCGTGGGCACGGCTTCCGTCACCGGCGACGCGTTCTTTCCGGAGTTGGCGCGTCATCTCGCTTCGGCCTTGGGAGTTCGCCATGCCATGGTCACAAAGCTCGTAACCGGCAACCCCAGGCGCGCGTCCAGCGTGTCGTTTTGGTCGAATGGAGAGTGGGCGCAGCCGTCCGAGTTCGACATCGAAGGGACACCGTGTGAGAAGACCTTGTCGCAGGGCATCTACTACTGCCCCAGTGAAGTTGTGGGGCACTTTCCGAGCGCCGAGGCGCTCGCAGCGTGCGGCGCCGAATGCTATCTGGGAGCCCGGATGGTGAACGCGTCGGGCGAGGCGCTCGGATGTCTCTGCGTGTTCGACGGTAAGCCACTGAACGACGTGGAACAGGCGAAGTCGATCATGCGCGTCTTCGCAACACGAGCCGCCGCCGAACTCGAACGCCTCGACGCGGAAAAATCGCTCCGCGTCAGCGAGCAGCGGCTTACTCTCGCGCTGGATGCGGCGCAAGACGGCGTTTGGGATTGGAACATCCCCAACGACACAGTGGTCGTCAACGAGCGGCTCGCGACCATGCTGGGCTACGAAACGCACGAGCTTGCCACACACGCTCAGGCATGGCACGGGCTCGTGCATCCGGAGGACTTGCCGCGTGTAAGCGAATCCCTCGCCGCCCACCTCGAGGGGAGATCACCCCACTACGAATCGGAGTTCCGTGTGCGGACCGGATCAGGCTCCTGGAAGTGGATCCGTGACCGCGGACGCGTCGTTGAGCGCGACGCCAACGGCAACCCGGTGCGCGCCGCCGGCACGCGCAAGGACATCGATGCACGGAAATGCGCGGAGGAGGAACGCATACAGCTTGAAGAACGCCTTCGCCAATCACAGAAGATGGAGGCCGTCGGCACGTTCGCCGCGGGGGTGGCGCACGATTTCAACAACTCGCTCACGGCGATCATCGGGTACGCGGAGATGGCCCTTACGATGACTTCCGGCAACAGCGAGGCCGCCAAGCTTTTGAAGGGCATCGAGGATGTCGCCGAACAGGCAACCGGAATCACACGCGCCCTTCTGACGTTCAGCCGAAAAGCATCCGTGGAGAAGTCGTCGGTACATTTGGGGCATCTCGTCACCGAAGTTGCCGGAATGCTGCGACGGATGATGCCCGCAACGATTGAGTTGACCACCGACGTCGCCGCATCAGACGACTTGTGGATCGAAGCGGACGTGACACAGATCCAACAAGTTGTGATGAACCTGGCGGTCAATGCGCGCGACGCGATGGAGGAAGGCGGAACGCTTCGGATGTTCGTTCGTCCCGGGCAACCGGAACCGACCGGCGCAGGCGCGATGGTCGAACTGGTTGTTGAAGACGACGGCTGCGGGATGCCCGCGCACGTGCGCGAACGCATCTTCGATCCGTTCTTCACGACCAAGTCGCGCGAGCGCGGAACCGGATTGGGCTTGGCCGTCGTGCATGGGATCGTTGGGGACCACCACGGCACGATCCATATCGACTCGGAAGCAGATCGGGGAACGCAGATCGTGATTTCGCTGCCGGCGTACGATCCGCCGGGCGAGATCACGGTGGAGCCGGAGGTGGAAAGCGCAACGCAGGGACACGGCGAAACCATCGTGCTTGCCGAAGACAACGCCAGCGTGCGAACGCTCGTTACTTCGGTTCTCGACAACGCCGGCTACAACGTGATCGCCGCTTCCGACGGTGTGGAAGCGGCCGAAGCACTCCGTGCATACCGGCACGAAGCACGCCTCGCGATTCTCGATATGGACCTGCCCAAGAGGAGTGGCGCGAGCTTGCTCGAAGAACTCCGCCAAACGCACCCTGATCTGCCGGTCATTGTTGTGACGGGTCAGGCAGATTTCGCTCTGGGTGAACGCGAGCGGGACAACGTGGTCCTGCTCAGAAAGCCGTTTCACACCGCCGCGATTCTCAAGAACGTCCGGCAAGCCGTGGAGTCAGGCTCATGCGCCGCGCGAGCAATCGATTCCACACGGCATGACGGCCCGTGACGGTCTCAGGCTTCGTTCCGCTCGGGAAGCTCGAACTTGAGCATGATTTGACAGTGCAACAACGGGTACTCGACGCGAACTCGGAACACACGGAACCGCTCGCCATTCCAGCCGACGCGATCGAAGACGTTCCTTACCATGAAGGCGTAGTTCTCGACGTCGTTGGTGTGAATGCGGTCCGTACCCCGTCCCAGCAGCCGAACGGTTTCGAGCATGTCCAAACGGTCGAACGGTCGCTCCCTCGGATCATCGAGATTTCCACGCGGGCCGGTCCGAAAGATGTCCAGCTGCGGGAACGTGTCCGGCCAAACATCCTCGTGGACAAACACGTCGATAAACGCGACTTTCGCGGGTTCCGCGGGCGTGAGGCTGACGAACTCGATGTCGGTTTCGCGTGTTCGGTGCCGCAAGAACGTCCCCGGCGTGTAGGACCCGATGAAGAGGTTCGTTGGCTGGCTCGAAGGAACATCGTCACCGGCAACCGCCACGTAGCTCGATCCACCGTAGCGATAGAGTTTGAAATCCGGCAGCGGGTGTGTGCAGAATTCCCTGATGATAGGAACCTGGTCCACGCCAACCGGCGTTCGATCGAGATTTCCGCTCACCGCCGGCGTATCCCATGAGGGGACGGTGCACTTCTGAGCCCAGACCATCCGGGCAACGCGGGGAGTGAGGTGCCGCATTGCCACCTTGCCGGTGAAGCAGACGGAGTCACAGGTGACACCGACCTCCGACGGCTGAATCATGCACGCAACGAAGCTGGTGCCCACCTGGTAGCC
>JAJDDR010000357.1 GCA_029260255.1 Phycisphaerae bacterium | reverse complement strand
GCACGCGACATTCTTCGACGTGGAAGTCGTCAGCTTTCGTCATGCACGACGCCGGCCCGCCGACAATTTCGCACCCATGACCCACTGACGCGCGTCTCAAATGCGGCATTTGCCCAATTCGCGAGGGAGATATGTGATTATTCGACAAGTCGAAGATACGGATACGTGCCAGCTCGATGCTCGACGCGCGATCCAGCCAGAATGACGTCCCAATATGTTGCGACATCCCTGAGCCAGTCCGACAACCCGAGCCCCATGAATTCGCCGTCGCCCACGACTTCCAGCACGACTTCCAGATGCCGCCGACTCGTCATCTGCAATCGCCGAACGCCCTCGGCCTTCCCCAACTGCACCTGCATCTGCCCCGCCGTCACCTGGATCATCCCCTGAAGAAAACTCCGCTGCGCCGACGGCTTTGGAACGACATGCCACATGCCCTCCCACGCCTCGTGCGCTTCCCACCAATAGCCATGGTTGTAGAGATCGCAACCAAACAGATAAGCCTCGCTCTCGCGCCAATTCTCCGGCGGAAAGAATGGCACGGCCGGCTCCTTCTCGCCAGGAGGGAGATAGCTGTGGCCATCGGGATGCGCAACGGGATGCGGGAACTTGCCGGGGAGGAAGCGATAAGGTGGGAAGGCCGTCGTCGTGTATCGCGGATGTTGAAGCGTTGTCGTCATATTGAAACTCTCGCCCGGCCATCCTCCATCGTCCGCCCCAACGCATCAAGTCGCGTAGGTCGGGTCATCGACCCGACAACGCAGCTGAATCCTCCGGCGCTTGCAATCATTCGAAATGAGTCACACAACCGCCATCACGCGGACCCGATACCCGTTCACGTACGCGCAGCTGCCTGAAATGGCATTACTAGCGCCTATGCGCCGGATCCCTTGTGTCGCCAATCGAAGCGCAACCTTGGAATTGTCGCCTGAATAGGCGTGGGGATCTTGAATGATCGATCCAATCGCGAATCCACTCACAGCGCATTGCTTTCCCGTCAACGGTTCGCGATGATCGAGAAACAAGGATTAAAGGGCCATGACGACAATCACATACGAGAGACTCCGCCTCATTACGGCAATCGCCCCGGTCCTCTTGTGTAGCAATATGGTGTCGTCGCAGATCACGCCGCCACCCGGATTCACCGTAACGAATCTCGTGCCAAGTGGCCTTGATTTCGCGACCTCCATGTCCATCGCCCCGGACGGTCGCGTTTTCATCGGTATGCAGGATGGCCAAATACTGATATGGAAAGAAGATGAGGGACTCCTCTCGACACCATTTCACGCATTTGCCGTTGTGAACGAGCTGGAAGCGGGACTGATCGGAATGGCGCTCGATCCTGCATTTGAAACGAACGGCTTCGTCTACGCCCAATACAACCAATGGAATTCGCCCGAAGACGCTCCTCAGAAGATCTCCAGGATTACCGCGTCCGCGTCAAATCGTGACATCGCGGAGCCTGTCAGCGAAGTCGTACTCTTCGAGATCCATCACGATGGGTACACTTACCACAATGGCGGCTGCATTCAATTCGGGCCAGATGGAAGACTCTATGTCGCTGTGGGCGACAAGTTTACGCAATCGTCACAATCGCTCGATACGCTGTTTGGGAAAATACTTCGTTTGAATCCTGACGGAACGATTCCTGACGACAACCCAACGATGTTTGATGGAGTCGCAGGCACAACGATCGGCGTCAATAGAGCAATCTGGGCAATTGGCCTTCGCAACCCTTTTCGTTTTGCGTTTCATTTCAGTATCTCCATTCATGGTAGCGCTTCCCGCATGGGTTGCGCGTCACGATTCCCTATTGGCTGCCCGTTGCGGGCGTCCAGAACGTCCAGCCGTTGGTCACGCCGCCGCCGCGGCCAAGGTTGTCAGTCTGTCGGTAGGCCTCCGTCGCTTCGATGGCGGCTCGCGTCGGCGTGATGCAGACCCGGCCTTGCGCGGGGCCCGAGGTGACCAGAACACTCCGGCCGCTTTTGACCTGTGGGTTCTCGACGACCCGTGCGGTGAACTGCTCGACGCCGATCGATCCTGCGAGTTCGGTACCAACAGGCCACCACTGGTGCATCTTGCGTTCGTGGCCAAGGCATGTGGTTGACACTTTCGACTCGCGGGTGCGTTGGCGCTCGTACTCACCGCGTTCCGTTCCGGTGGCGCCTGTTTTTTCAATACAAGACGCCGATTCAGCGCGGTCGGACATAACCGCTTTGTCGGTCCGTCCCACGTCCGGTGAGTTAGGCACCATGGGTGAAGCCGATCTTAGGTAGTCGATGTCGTTGGCGGTGAGCGTATTAGCCACTTCCAACATCATCCTGGTTCGTTCATCCAACATGACGCATTCCCTTCTTCAATGTGCGACCCAGCAGCTTGCAGAGCTGGGCCGGCAACTCTTCCAATGCATGAACAACGATCGTGTCCGCAACGATCGCGCTCACGCTGTCATCCATGATGCCGACACCGACCAGTTCGATGCCAGCCTTCTCGATTCGCTGGCCGGTGTACTTCGCGTGAAGCGTCGCCGCGTCGTCTCGGGATTCACAGCCAGCCCGGCCATCCGTGAGGACGAGCATGATCTTGCGCGTCTCGGGTCGAGTGATGAGCCGTCCGGCGCCGATGTGCATGGCCTCGCCGAGCGGAGTGAGCCCGCTGCCGTGGATGCTCGGTAGCCGTCGCATCGCCGCTTTGACGGGTTCGTCGAAGCGTTTGATGACGCCGATCTCGAGGTTGGCGAAACGGCTGAAACGCTCCCGGAGTTCCTGCGCTTCCCGGCCGGTGACCAGGCATGCACGATTGAGATCGAATTCGTGCCCGGTCGTGAACGTGAACGCCTCGGTTGCTACTTTCAGATCCCCAAGCGCATCCAGCAACGCGCGCATCGCATCGCGTGCGACCGACATCTTCCGGGAGGTCATGCTCCCGGAAGCGTCCAGCAGGATGCACACGGCCGTTGACCGTCCCTGAACCATGGACCGGGTTCGAAACACATCCAACCGCGGCTGATCGGTGCATAGCCGGTAGAGCGTGCGGGGCGACAGCGTCCCGCCAGTCTGATCCTCACGCCACCACCGCTTCTCCGCAGACCGTAGTGCATTGGCAAGACCGCGACGCAACCTGCGAATTGTGTCGGCGCCGGTCTTCAGCAGTTCCCGGGTCTCTTGCTCCCCCGCCGCAGGTACGAGTTCGATACGGTCATACTGGTGGGTGAACGGACGATACTCGCGAGATGGGTCGGAGTTTCGCACGTGTTCTCCGATCGACCTCGCAAGGGCCTCGGTGATTACCGAGTCGCCGCCACGGCCGACGTGCGTTGCCGCAGTCGAAGCGGCATGGTCCTCACCCTGCGATGGAGACCCATCGTTACTTGGTTCGGGCTGCTCTTCCGCCACGGACTCCGCCGCTTGATCGGGGCGATTCCCCGACTTCTGGGAACTTTCGTTCTTGGGCGACGGTGAATCGGCTTCGTTCGGTTCCTGGGAAGGACCACTGTGGCCGTCGTCCGGTGATTGCGGCGCCGCTTGATCGCTGCCAGCGTGAGAATCGGGCATTTGCGAGATGTCTGCATCGCACGACTCGGGCGGTGGCGCTCCTGAATCAGTGTGCCCTTGATCGACGTTGGTCGTTCGGGGCTGTTCTCGTTCCCAGCGATCGAGGATGCGCTCAGCTAGATGGGCGGAGTTGCGGGTGTCCTGAACACTTGGATACGTGTCAAACAGGTCGTTGTAGCCGGCGACGTGAGATTCAAGCCCGAGCATGTCGCGGTGATGCGACAGCTTCAGGTAGACGACAGTACAGAACTTGCCGAACGTGTCTCGCTTCGCAACGAGCGCGATGATCCGATCACGAATCTGCGCAAACATCGCGTCGAGATTCGCTCGTACGCCCGGCCAGTGGTCCCTAAGCCGCCGTTCGATCAGGGCGTCTTCGACGACGTTCAGCATGCCCTCGCGGCCGGGGTGCTTCTTGGAAAACTCCCCGACCATGTTGAAATCCGAGAAGGCCACGTGGCCCATCTCGTGATCGAGGAAGCCCACGACCATGCGCTCCAGCGCTTCGTCCATGGGTTCCGGAAGTGACGGCAGCACGATTCGCGTGCCGTCAGTCCAGGCTTCATCTCCCTGGCAGAGCACGTTGACGCCGTACTCCTCCGTTAGTGTTCGCGCCAGCCGTTCAAGCTGGCTCTCAAATGGATTCGATTGCATGTCATCGATCTCCTACTGCGATGCGCAAGGAAAAAGCCACGCCCGCCGCATCGCGGTTGACGGGACATGGCCTGTTGAGGTCTTCGATGTTGTGCTGATCGACTACGCCGCTGTTGGTGTGCTTTTCAACGATCCAATGTGATGATCGAACGTCTCTTGCACGACCTTGGCGTCTTCCTGTGGCACCTTGTTCAGAACGCACACCCGAAGGGCGCGTTCGAATTCGTTGCCGCGTTCAAGCCGCGCGCAGAGTGCGAGCAGTCGCCGCGTTGTGATGACGGTGGTGAGCTGCTCGGCGGCATGGGCACTCCGAAGATCGGTGGCGGCTTTCACGACGCGCTTGAGGAAGCTCTTGTCCAACGACGGATGGCGTGATCGCAACAAACTCGCCTCCTGCTTCGCCGGCAGGTAGTCCAGGTGAACGACCACGTCCCACCGGTCCAGCCAGCTGAAGTTCAGCGTGCGAGTACCGCTGGCGTAGAGGCCCGAATCACAGCCGAAGCCAAGCGTGTTGGCCGTGGCCACCAGTCGAAAATCCGGGTGGGGCGCGATGTCCTCACCGGTGTCGGTCAAGAGCAGGTGACCGCCGGGCTCAAGTACCTGCTGCAACACGAAACCGACCTCCGGTTGCATTGAGTCGACTTCATCCAATTGCAAGATGTAGCCTTCTCGCATGGCCTGGGGCAGGATGCCGCTGGCGAAGACGGTCTCTTTGTTTTCGTTGACGGTCCAGTGACCGACGAAGTCGCCCACGCCGGTTTCGCCGTTGAGCGAGACTCGCCGCACGGGTCTGCGGGTGAGCGCGGCGATCTGGCGTACGAGAGAGCTCTTGCCTGTGCCGCTGGGTCCGTAGATGAATGCCCGCTCGTTGTGTTCAATGGCCTCGGCCACGTCGCGGCATGTGTCCGTCCAGATGAACGTGGGATCGGACCCGGGAATGAGCGGATGATCGACGCCGTATTGCGCGGTCATCGGCTCCCCGGCCACGTCCACCTGGTATCGCAGCACGTTGCCCACACGGTGAACACGGCGCTGCGTCAGGAATGACGTAAAGCCGTTGCAGCACAACGGTTGTTCCGGGAAGCGGGTTTGGAACACCTCAGGCTCGATCTTGTGTTCGGTGCGTATATGGTTGATGAGTGTGAACATCTCCGTGTGCCCACAAATCGGGCAGGTCAATTGATCGGACATAAGTTCTCCTTTCGATTCAAGGGTGAGTCC